>JBBIRT010000128.1:0-8894 GCA_037441725.1 Deltaproteobacteria bacterium
CGTAAGGAGGGCTTTAAAGATGGCCATGAAGCGTTGTTTCTATTGTGGGAAGATCTTTCTTCCGGATTCAAGGGTGGGGAATCGTCAGAAGGCCTGATCTCGCGAATGCCAGAAGCTGAGGAAGAAGGAGAACAACAGGGCGTTTAGCAGAAATAATCCGGGCTACTGGCGTGGTCGGTACGGCTATGTGAAGCAGTGGAGGCAAAGGAGAAAGGTACACCAGGAGGTCACTTCCTCTGAGATACAAGCCGAGAGGTTAAGCAAAGCGATTGAATTGACAGAGAGAGCCCGGTTCTACCTCCGTGAGATACAAGCCGAGTTCATGCTGAAGGCCTCTTTAGGAGCCTCTTTGATGTTTCGGTCTCCTTGAGATACAAGCCGAGTGAAGCGTAAAGTCTAACTTTTTTAAAGACTAAAGACCCCTTCCACAGGGTGAGATACAAGTTTCAATTGCCTTCTTAGAGGCTCTTATCGAGAATCGATACAGGTCGGAATCGACTTGTACCGAGATGAGGGAGAGGATTCATAGTTTTTAAGTCCTCTTCCCACTCTTCTATATCTGGATAGTAAGCGGTAATAAGACGAACATTATCCCCTGGCACATCCACGGCAAATAGTACATGAAATTTGGACCCCTTGGATTGAGAATAACTGTTGAATGAATGCTTACGGATTGTCTGGGACTAGGTTCTCAGAAACCATTTTCTCTTCTCTTTCTAAAAAGGAGAAAGCTCTAAATGTATGAAAATGATAATAAGTTATAGAGAATAAGTTAATGAAATTTCTTCCTTTTTTATAAAAGGGCTACGATGGTTTTGGAGAATTGATGGAGATCGTTAAGATGGTTTTGAATTATCTCATAAAGGGTGTCGTAATCCACTTTCCAGTACATATGGATAAGCAAATTGCGGAAGCGGGCCATTTTCTGCAGCCTCTCAGATAAATCTGCAGAAATGATCTCTGCATCTGCCAGGATGGCAAAGCATTCCGCATATCCTTCAGGCACTTTTTTAAGACGTTTTGCTGAAACATGGTAACACAAGCCAAGCGCTGCCTCTATGGCCACCAGGAGACGGTAACAGGCAATATCCTTCAGATCCTGATCTCGCAAAAAATCTTCTTTTGGCGTTACGACAATTCTGTCAAGGCGTTGTAAGGATTCTTCAATCTCTTGGCAACGTGTTCTTACCAGCTCCGCATTCAGGTGCATCAGCCAAACGCCTCCTTAATTCCCTGATGGATGATTGGCTTTAAATCAAGGTACTTTTTGACCGTATCTTCAACCACCTGAGCACGTAATTCTTCGTTTCTATCGAAAATTAGAATCCCACGAATCACCTGGTATATAAATGAAACTGGCGCAAAGTTCAAAACACGGACGTCCACCGGAAGTTTAACCTCATTGCCAAGGATTTGACTTAAGGCAATACCATAAGAGGTTGACTCTTCCTGTCTAATCCCTGAAAGATAGATGCCCACATCAATATCATGGAAAGGCGTGTCTTCAGCAAAGGAACCGTAGAGATAGGCAAATGCAATTTCTTCGCGGTCTCTCAACCCATTTTTCAGTCGTTTAATCAATTCTTCTCTCTGCCTAAGGTTCAGAACAAAAGCCTTCCATTTCATGACCATTCCTCTCCACTTTAAATTATATTTCTATCATAAAGAATTTAAAATGACAATGAGATCTTGTTTGTAGGAGTAATCCCTCACTCATCCAGGGAAATTTACCTGCGATCAGGTAGGGATGTAAATGAAAATCTTATAGCGGAAACCTTTGATCCTTTGTTGATGATAGGGGGGCCAGATCATAAGAAATATGGTGGAGGGATGGGATTTATTTCCCTTACCCATTCTTGTTCTAATATATCTGCCCGTGGTCGGGTTTATCGACTCGATAAGATTTTCAGAGACAGCACTGCCCGATGGCCAGATCTAAGCCACGTTTCAGTAAGGGGTTACTCATAGTCTCTTTTATAGAGATCTTCTGAACCAGTCTACAGTAAGATCTATGGCCCGTTGTCGATGGGAGGGGTGAGTCAAACGATGATCTGCATCTCCGATGATATGAATTTCTTTGGGAACACCTAAATGATAAAAAATTCCTAACGCCTGATCAACTGATACCAATTCATCTTTCTCCCCATGAATGACCAAGCAATTTGAGACCTTAGGAAGAAGAGGCAAAAGCTGATGCTTTGCAAGATCCTCAGAAAAGGCCTCACTTGGCAAAGGGTACTCTTCTTTCCCCTTTGAGCCAAGATCATCTAAGTAAAAGGGAGTCGCCCAGATAACCACTGACTTGGTCTCTTTCCCTTTCGAAGCTCTGAGTAAAGAAACGAAGCCTCCAAGGCTTGATCCTAATAATCCAATCCGCCCACTTAGATCTTTCCGGAATTTAACAAAATCAATGGCAGAATCCAAATCAGCAAGCCTTCTGCTCACGGTATCCTCTGCAATCTCACCCTCACTTTCTCCAATTCCCCTGAAGTCAAATCGAAGCAAAGCCATCCCCTCCTTTGAAAGTTGATCTCCAATGGCAATATATTTCTCGCTGTCTTTGCTTGAAAGGAGCCCATGAGAGGCAATGACACAGGGAGGATTCTTTTGATCAGGAAGATGGAGTATCCCAGAAATCTTATATCCTTCACTTTCAAAATAGACTCTCTCTGTTTTCATTTTAAATCTCCTCTGTCTCCTGGGGATGGTTCATTGGTTTCCTTCTGTGCATGGTTCATTCGTACCTCTTTCCTCGTTCTCATTTGGTTTTCATTCCTGCCTCTTTCATCGCAAGTAAATACTCTTCCTTCAATTGTTCTTTAGAAACTCCGTGGTCAATAAAGTCCCAGGGAAAGATCTCATCTAAATCCCTTTTCCGGTAGACATAAAAATCTGGATTGATATTTGTCTCCTGAAGGGCCTGACCCCAATTTCCCTGATATCGATGAACAGTCCGGAGGATCTTTCCTATCCTTCGGTCACCTCTTGAAAGTAAGGTCTGGATATAAGACCATTTGGGAAGGTCATGAATCACTGTAATCCCCTTCTCTCCTTTCATCTCTCTTTGAATCATCTTTAACTTCTTATTCAACTCGCTCACCTCTTCCATCGGAACCCACTGGAAAGGAGTAGCTGGTTTTGGAATAAAGGGATGGACACTCAAAGTCAATCGCCACTCCCTTTTTTGGCCTTTTAAATTCGAGACAATTCGATGACGAATCTTCTTGGCAAGCTGAGCAATACCTTTCACCTCCTCAAAGGTTTCAAATGGAAATCCAATTAAAAAATAACTTTTGATGTGAGAGAGTCCATTTTCGATTAAAATATCAACGGCTTTTAAAATCTCATCCTCAGAAAAGCCTTTTTTTAATATCCTCCGAAGTCTCTCTGATCCTGCCTCCGGGGCAATGGCTACAGAACGATTACCCCCTTCTCTCAAACACTGAATTAGAGGCGGGTTGATAGCATCTACTCTTAGGGAAGGTAAAGAGAGGCCTCCCTTCATAGAGAGAATGTTCTGACAAAGGGTGTTGAGGTGAGGATGGTCAGAGACAGCTGCGCCTGTTAAACCAATTCGATGTTCTTTAGAAAGGGTTTCCTGCAAAGTCGATTCAAGGTGGGATAGACTTCGATTCCGAAAAGGATAATAAACATAACAGGCCACACAGAACCGACATCGCCTCGGGCATCCCCGGTTGACCTCAACTAAAGCCATCTCTTTTAATTCTGTCTCAGGTGTAAAAAGGTTGGATTGAGTGGAAAATTGGTCAAGCCTTGAAATCCAACGACGTTTAACCCTTTTTGGGATTCCTGGCTCAGGAGTCATGGAGGCAATTTTCCCATTCCCATCATAGGTCACTTGATAAAACCTTGGGACATAAATTCCTTCTACCCTGGATAGATCTCTCAGAAAATCGTCCCGATCCCTTACTTTTTTTCCGAATAAAAAACCACGGCAAACCTCTAAAAATTCTCCAATCACCTCTTCTGCTTCCCCCAGGATAAAAAAGTCAAAAAAATCACTTATCGGTTCTGGATTGATAAAAACAGCTACACCTCCAGCCATCACCCATGGATATCCTTCCTGACGATGGTGACTTTCAAAAGGAACATGGGCCAATTCTAAGAGGGTAAGGATATTGAGATAATCATTTTCAAAGGAGATCGAGAAGGCTAAGACGTCAAAATTGGAAAGAGGTTTCTGTGATTCCAGAGAAAAAAGTGGAGTTTGAGTTTTTCGGAATTCCTGAAGATCATCAGGATCAGGGAGGAAGGCCCTTTCGCAAACTACATCTTCTTCACCATTGAGAATCTGATAGAGGGATTGAAATCCAAGGTTGGACATCCCAACATGGTATTGATTAGGGTAAAGGAGACAGATGGAAATCTTCCCGCCCCAGGGTTTATAAATCGTCCCTCTCTCTTTTTCAAGGATCCCCTTGGCCTTCTGAATAAGTCTCCAAGATGTCATTGTTAGGGTGTCGCGTTTAGGATATTGGGTTCAGTTTAAATATAACAGAAAAAAAATTATTCCCCAATTCTTTCTCCCTCCTTCCTAAACCCACATCCCTAATCCCCCTTCAGTCGGCTTGTTTTCTTAAGAAAGTAGGAATATCAAATCGGTCTTCATCTCCGAGAGAGAAATCTGAAGACGTTTCCAATTTTAGTTCATCATATCGCTCACTGCTCTTCGCCTTTCTCATAAAGGTAGGAATCTCCCTGTTATTGTTCTCTTTGGTGTTAAAAGAAAGGTGGGAAAAGTCTTTATGGGAATCCCTGAGTCCGAAAGAGATTGGGGCGATTTTTTTATAGGGTGAGACCCTTTTCTCATCTTTCTTCCCAAAACCGGTGGCAATCACCGTTACCCTAATCTCTTCCTTCATGTTTTGATCGATCACCATCCCCCAAATCACATTGGCATCTTCATGGGCCTCTTTCTGGATTAACGTAGTCGCTTCGTTGATTTCACTAAGGGTCATATCCTCCCCTCCTGTGATATTGATGAGAAGCCCTCTAGCCCCTTCAATGGAGATATCTTCCAAGAGAGGGCTAGAGATTGCCCTTTGTGCCGCCTCAATGGACCGATTCTCACCCGAAGCAATTCCTGTCCCCATTAATGCCATCCCAGTTTCAGACATGATCGTTCGCACATCAGCAAAATCGAGGTTGATAATTCCATGACCTACAATAATATCGGAAATCCCTTTAGCGGCATGATAGAGAACCTCATCTGCCTTTTTAAAGGCCTCTAAGAGGGTCATGTTTTTGCCGCTGATGCTGAGAAGACGTTGATTGGGAATGGTGATAAGAGCATCAGCAGTCATCTTTAAATTGGCCAACCCCTCCTCTGCCTGTTTCATTCTTCTTCCTCCCTCAAAATGGAAGGGTTTGGTCACAATCGCTACGGTAAGAGCTCCTAATTCACGAGCCACTTCAGCAATCACTGGAGCCCCTCCAGTCCCTGTTCCTCCTCCAAGACCAGCTGTGATGAAAACCATATCTGAACCTTGAAGGGCCTCCCGAATCTTTTCTATATCCTCGAGGGCAGCCTTCCTCCCGATCTCTGGATTGGCTCCGGCTCCTAAACCCTTTGTTAAATTTTCACCCAATTGGAGTTTGATAGGGGCTTTATTGGCCGCCAATGCCTGAGCATCTGTATTGGCTGCAATAAATTGGACTCCTGTAAGTTCATAAGAAATCATCGTATTCAGGGCATTGTTCCCCCCTCCTCCAATACCGATGATCTTGACTTTGGCGGCTAAATTTTTATTCTCATCAAATTCAATCATTTTTCCCTCCTCTTTTCAAAATTTGAATTGTGGAATATTGGAATACTGGAATGTTGGATTTTAGGCCTAAGACATTACGGCAACCTTCCATTATTCCATCCTTCCATTAAAAGAATTCTCCAATCCATTCTCTCATCCTTGAAGTGACTTTACTGAAAACATTCCGTTCCCCTACTTTAAATCGACTCTGGCCCCTTTTTCGGCTTCCATAAAGGACCAAACCCACTCCAGTAGCATATATCGGACTGGCGACCAGATCCACTAAACCTCCGATGCCGATGGGAATTCCCCTCCGAACAGGAAGATTAAAGATTTGCTCTGCTAACTCTGGAATTCCCTCCAGAATGGCACTCCCCCCTGTGAGGACAATTCCAGAGGCAAGAAGGTTGGAGAAACCCATCTTCACTAACTCATGGTGAACTAAGGTAAGAATCTCCTCAACCCTGGGCTCAATGATCTCTGCTAACGTCTGTCTTGAAAGGATTCGAGGCTTTCTCCCCCCTACACTCGGTACTTCAATCGTTTCGTCTTTCCTGACTAAGGAGGTCAGGGCGCATCCATACTTGATTTTGATCTTTTCTGCCTCTTCCACAGGTGTTCGAAGTCCCATAGAGATATCATTGGTGATATGATTTCCGGCTAAAGAAAAGACGGCTGTATGTTTGATGGAGCCATTGGAAAAGACCACCAGGTCTGTGGTCCCCCCTCCAATATCGATGATGGCGACCCCTAAATCTTTTTCTTCTGGAGTCAAAACGGCCTCACTGGAACCCAATTGTTCCAATACAATGTCATCAACATCGAGGCCGGCTTTGTTGGTACACTTAATAATATTCTGGGCAGAGGTGATCGCACCGGTCACGATATGGACCCTTCCTTCTAATCGTACGCCTGACATCCCAACTGGATCTTTGATTCCATCTTGATCATCCACAATAAATTCCTGAGGAATGATATGAATCACCTCTCGATCCATCGGAATAGCAATGGCGCTGGCGGCATCGATCACACGCTTAACATCACTGGAAGTAATCTCCTTGTTCTTGACGGCGATCACTCCATGGCTGTTAATCCCTTTGATGTGTCCTCCTGCGATCCCGGCATAGACCGAAGTGAGATGATATCCGGCCATCAACTCTGCCTCTTCCACTGCCTTTTTAATCGAATGAACCGTACTGTCAATATTGATCACCACCCCTTTGCGTAATCCCTTTGATGGAAAGGTCCCAATTCCAATGATGTTAACCTGGCCATCTGATACCTCCCCGACCACGGTGCAAATTTTGGTCGTCCCGATATCTAACCCCACCACCAATGGATCTCTTTTTCCCATCTCTTCCTCACCCCCTTTCCTCTCCTCCTCAGTGGTGCTTTTTAACCACCATTCTATTTAGTTCTCTACAATCGATTGAGACTGCTCTCCATCCCCTTTTATGAAGATCTGACCAGATGAGGGATAGCCTTCTTATCTTTTTCCCAAAATCCTCCCATCCCATCTTGATCTCTATCCCTTCCTTCTGGGTAAAACATTGAATCCCAAAATTCTTATCCATATAGATTTCAGAGATCTCCTTTAAAATAGAATCCTCCTTCTGGTTCACGATACTTAAAAGCTCTAGGGCCTTTTTAATCAGATGGCTCGTTTCAATCGGGTCTTTCTCTATGGCCTCTCGGGTGATACCGGTAAGATAAGGATAATCATAGTCATCCCTATCCCCCACAGGAGCGAAGACCTCTCCTTGGGAGTTGATATAATAAAGTTCTTCCAGTTGGATGATGGCCATCGGTTTTTTCTCTTCAATCTGAATCACGAGCGTATTAGGAAAAATCTTCCTCGCATTCACCTGTTCCACCCAAGGATGGCATTCGAATGGCTTAACTACCTCCTTCAATCGTAAAGAAAAAATATTAGGCATCCCTTCAATCACGGGGAGTGAGAGAAGAATCTCTTTTGGAATCTTTTTTGCTCCCACCACCTCAACCCTTTTAACCTGAAAGTAGGGCGCTTCCATTAGGGTGTCATATACCCAATGCATGGTCAGGAGTAGAAAAGAGATAAGAAGGAGTTGAAATGCGATCCAAATCGTCTTCTTTACGATTCCCTGAAATCTTTCATCCCCCCTTATCCCTCCTCTTGCCCTCGGCCGGAGGAATCTTCCATCTCCAATGGTCGTCACTCCTTCCATCTTTTTTCCAAAATTTCTTAAACCGTGAAGGACCCCTTAACTATCGATTCTCCACCCTCCACCTTCCATTTTTAAAGAAGCTCCTAATAGAATTCGCTCCACCAAGTCTTCAAATGGAATCCCCACATAATTAGCGGCTTTGGGCAACAGACTTGTTTCAGTCATTCCAGGCATGGTATTCACATCGATGACAAAAGGATTTTCATCTTCGTCGGTCATTAGATCAACCCTTGCTACACTTGAACAACCTAAGGCCTGAAAGGCTTTAAAACTGATCTCCTGCGCATAAAGGTATTTTTCCCTTGAGATCTGTGCGGGGAGAATGTATCGGGTCTCCCCCTCGGTATATTTGGAATGATAATCATAAAAACCGCTCCTTGGGACAACCTCAATGACAGGAAGTGGATTCGTTCCGAGAATCCCCACGGTGATCTCTTTGCCCCTGATAAATTCCTCAACTAAGATCTCCTCGTCATACTCTCCTGCCCTTTTCAAACCAGGGATAAATTCCTCTTTTTCATGGATGATCGAAACCCCGATGGTGGACCCTTCTCTGGCTGGTTTGACGACCCATGGTAATGGGAAAGGAACCTCTTTTAAGAGACCCTTCTCGATCTCCCTTCGGTGAAAAACCTCAAAGCGAGGAGTGGGAATCCCCTCGTAAAGAAAGATCTTCTTTGCCATGACCTTATGCATGGCCAAGGCACTTGCCAAGACTCCTGACCCCGTATAGGGAATTTTCATCAACTCCAGCATCCCTTGAATTGTCCCATCTTCTCCTAACTTCCCGTGGAGCGCTAAAAAAACACACTCAATCTTTTCTCTCATTAGTTCTATTGCGATATCGTCTTTTACATCGATTGAGACGGCTTGGTATCTTTTTTCGATCAAGGCCTTCAAGACTGCCTTCCCTGTCTTT
>JBBIRT010000129.1:0-8834 GCA_037441725.1 Deltaproteobacteria bacterium
ACCTCATTGGGAAACCTTCCATAACCATACTCTTTCTTGAGATGAGGATCAAACTCATCAAAACCTGGAGAGAGGATGATCGAACCCTCTTCAATCTCAAGGACCTCATCTTTCATTGAATGGTTAATGGCTTTTGCTTCACAGGCCTTGCTGCATTCCAGACATTCAGAACATCCTCCGCATTGAAGACACCGTTGAGCTTCCAGGATTACACGGTCTTGATTCAGGCCCAGATTCACTTCCTTAAAGTTTTTCCGCCCGCCTATTGGAAGGACAGAGAGGGAAGCTCTCTCCCGATACTCCACTCCAGCGATATCCATCTGAATGTAATCCTTCTGAGGCCCTTCTTCTTCTCGATTTGCCCTGAGATCCTCTCCTCTTAAATATCGGTCAATCGAGGTGGCTGCCTTTCTCCCTGCGGCCAAGGCATCGATAAAAGTTTGAGGACCTGTGACCACATCCCCTCCTGCAAAGATTCCAGGAACATTGGTTTCAAGGGTGAGAGGATCTACCTTGATTCCCCCCCACGGGGTGATCCCTATCCCCTCCTTCTGATCAAGAAAAGAGAGATCAGGTGACTGGCTGATGGCTGGGATGAGGGTGTCAGCTTCGATGATAAATTCTGTATTAGGAATGGGGATAGGTTTGGGTCGCCCAGAATCATCCAGATCCCCTAATTCCATTCGACAGCACTCTATCCCTTTGACTCTATCTTCCTCAATCAACAATCGGATCGGAGCTGTTAAGAATTCTATTTTAACCCCTTCGCGCTCTGCCTCCTCGATCTCCTCTTCTTGGGCAGGCATTTCTGCCCGTGTCCGACGATAGGCGATCGTGATCTCTTTTGCTCCGAGGCGGAAGGCTGTGCGAGCAGCATCAATGGCGGCGTTTCCCCCTCCGACCACAACGACTTTTAACCCAACCTCCACGGTCTCCCCCAAGGCGACCTTCCTTAAAAAATCAACTGCAGGAAGGATTCCTTTGGCTTCCTCCCCTTTTAATCCCAGTTTCCTGCTTCGGTGTGCCCCGGTTGCAATGAAGATGGCTTCATAACCTTGGGATTTGAGATTTTGAAGGGGAAAATCATGGCCAATAGGGGTATTCAGTCTTAGATCCACTCCCATCTGGAGGAGGTAATTGATTTCTTTGTTGAGGATAAAGCGCGGAAGACGATATTCAGGAATACCCACAGCCAGCATTCCACCAGGGACAGGAAGGGCTTCAAAAATGGTGACCCCATAACCCTTTTTCCTCAAATCATAGGCGGCAAGTAATCCTGCAGGTCCAGACCCAACAATGGCCACCTTCTTTCCATTCTCTTCAGGCACAGTAAGATCGGTTTTATCCTCTTTTTCAGAGTCTGCAACGAACCTTTTTAAGGCGTCAATGGCAATGGATTGATCTACCTCTTTTCTCCGACACACGGATTCACAGGGGCGGGTACAGATACGCCCAGTGATCCCTGGAAAGGGATTTTTTTGTCTGATCAAAGCCAAGGCTTCTTCAAACTTACCCACTGAAATGAGTGCAATGTATCCCTGAGCATTCACATGAATTGGACAGGTTGCCCGACAGGGTGGGGTTCCTCTCTTATCAATTCCATAGGCACTCGGCATGGCTTGGGCAAAGAGCTGATAGATGGCTGCCCGAGTGACTAATCCTTGTTCAAATTCATTAGGGATCTTTACAGGACAAACCTGGGTACAATCTCCACAGGCCTTGCAGTCTTCAAGACTCACGTAGCGGGCTTTCCTTTGGACCCGCACCTTAAAATGACCTGGGACTCCCTCAACCCTCTCCACCCTTGAATTTGTCAAAATTTGGATATTCGGATGTCTTCCCGCATCAACCAGTTTAGGAGACATAATACACATGGAACAGTCATTGGTGGGAAAGGTCTTGTCCAATTGGGCCATTGTTCCCCCAATGCTCAGATTCTTTTCTAATAGGTAGACCTTGAAACCCGATTCAGCCAAATCCAAGGAGGTCTGGATTCCTCCAATCCCTGCACCCACAACCAAAACAGCTCCAATCGGGTTTTCATTGGGGGGATTCATTTTACCTTATTCTCCTACTTACCTTCTGAAGTAACTCAGTGGTTCTGACGCGGTTCATCTTCAGCCCAAGCTCCTCCGGATTTAATCCCAAAGCCAAGCCTAAGAGTTGTGGATAATAAAGAATGGGTAATTTATATTCTGTTTGATAAACCTTTTCAATCTTACGTTGATTCCCCTCATACATGACATTACAAAATGGACAGATCAGGATCATCGCATCTACCTGTTGGGATTTAAGGTGGTCTAATTTTTGATGGGCCATGGCAAGGGCCACCTCCTCATCGATGGCCAATACTCCTCCACCACAACATTGGAGTTTATCCTCATAGGAAATGGATTGAGCCCCTGTGGCTTGGATCAATTCATCCAAGCTCTTAGGGTTCTCAGGATCTTCAGATGGATGATAGATGGTTGAAGGCTTTATATAGTGGCAGCCATAGTGGGGAGCCATCCGAAGTGGGGAGAGATCCATCGAAATTCTTCTTAAGATTCTTTCTTTCGTCTCCCGGAGGTTGAAAATGCGGATCAGATGGAAAACCTGAGCCCTTCCCTCATAATATAACCCCAGCCACTGGGAGAGATCCTGATTGATTCGAGCTCGAAGTTTTTCGTCATTTTGAATTTCATGGTTGGCTTCGGTCAGAGAACCACAACAAGCACTGCAGAGGGTACAGAGAGGAAGCCCCTTTTTCTCAGCCAGGGCCAGATTGCGAGCTGCCAACAGAAGATAGGCGTAATGGTGGATGGATTTAAGGGGATAACCGCAACAACTAAACTCGGGGATATCTGAGAGATGAAGACCGAGTTCTTTGGCTACTCTTCTTGCTGAGATTTCATAATTTAAAGCCCTGACGGGCACAGTGCAGCCAACAAATAGGGTATATTCAGAATTGAAAAGATCAGCCTCTTTCCTGTTCTTCATGAGAGAGACCCAACTTTTTTAGGATGGTCTTTACATCGCCAATTCTACCTTGAAGTGAAGGAAGGTCTAATTCTTTTCTCTTTTCATTTTCATAATCGGTGATTTCCAAAAGACGTCCTGATAAGGAGAGAAGATCCAATTGTGCCTGGATGGATGTTGGGAGATACCCCTCTCTGAATGCAATATTCTTAATGGCATTCATTAAATCTGGAATTCTCACATTTTGAGGACATCTTTCAAAACAGGTGTAGCAGGAAGAACAGAGCCAAATAAATTTACTGGTGAGGACTTCCTTCTTCATCCCCAAAATAGCCATTCGAATGATTCGCCTCGGGTTATATTGATCGGTCACCTCCCGAACAGGGCAACCGGCAGTGCAGGTGCCGCAAGAAAAACATTTTTTAATATTTTCTCCGCCTGGTTCTGAAGCAATCAGGAATTTGAATTTTGGGTCTAAGGTATTCGAATCAATCATTTTATAGGGGGTTTATTTCTCTCCTATCTTCTTCACTCGATTGATTTCAGATTTTATAAATTCTACAAGATGTTCTCCCTGCATCAGATTCTTTAACTCCTCTTGGAGTTTGGAGGGGATAATCTTAAAGATCCAACCCTTTTCATAAGGACTTTCATTGATCAGTTCGGGATTGTCCTCAAGGACCTGGTTGGAGGATTCCACTTTTCCAGAGACAGGAGCATAGATTCGGCCCACCCATTTCCCTGATTCCATTGAGCCACAAGGCTTCCCTTGCTCCACTTGTCTTCCCGGTGAGGGCAGTTCAACATAAACAATTTGTCCAGCCAATTTTTGGGCAAAATCGTTGGCCCCAACGGTCACAAGATGGTCTTCAATTTTTACCCAGAAATGCTCTTGGTGATAATACAGATCATCTGGAAAGGAATAACCTTCGATATCCATTTTGAGGGCCCCCTTTCTTTTTTTCTGTGTATATACAATAGAAACGACCTGATCACAAGTCTTTTTTAAGAGAGCCCTGAAAAGGGCCTCTATCAAGAAGATCTTTTCTCCCCTGGAGGTAAAGTTGAAAATGCAAGGAGACCTCTGAAAAAGTCCCTGAAAGACTGGGGAGGTGGGATTTCAAACCCTTCGAATGCGGGCTTTAGAAATGAATTTGCTAAGCGCCGTTTAAGGGAAAAATAAGTATTTTCAGGGTGTTCATCAATAGTGCCAAACGATTAGAGGTATTTGCTCTTGCCTGCCTCAGGCAGGCGAAGGCTTTTTCATCCCACCTCCCCAGTCTAAAAAGTCTTTTAAAATAGTTTTTCAGAGGTCTTCGCAAGAGACTCTTGACAAAAAAAAGGGTAAATGGTAATTGAAACTGGAAATTATATTCATTTCAACCCATAGAAGAAAAGGAGGATGATGAGTTTATGACAATCAGTAAATGGATGAACGTAGGGACCGTTCTTAAAATGATGGCGATGCACTACCCCAATAAAGAAGGGGCGGCAGATAAGTTTCGGAGGCTTACCTTTAAACAATGGAATGAGAGGAGTTGCCGACTGGCCAATGCCTTGATTGATTTGGGAGTGAAAAAAGGGGATCGTTTTGCCATACTGGCCTATAATTGTTTGGAATGGCTTGAAATTTACGCTGCAGCGGCTAAGGGTGGACAGATCTGTGTTCCGATTATGTTCCGTCTTGCCCCGCCAGAAATTGAGTATGTGGTCAACCATGCTGAGTGTAAAGCCTTTCTCGTGGCCAAGGAGTTTGTCCAAACAGTTAATTCCATTCGAAGCAAACTTCCTACCATTCCAAAAGAGAATTATGTCTACTGGGGAGATGATCAGACCCCAGAAGGATACCAGCATTATGAATCCCTTATGGCAGAAGCCTCTCCAGATGAGCCGGATGTGGAGGTGGATGCAGAAGATGTCTGGACCTTCATGTATACTTCAGGAACCACAGGAAAACCCAAAGGAGTGGTTCGAACTCACGAAAACTACCTTGGCCAGTATCTCTTGAGCAATCTGAACATGGGGGTAAGACCTGATGATTGTGTCATGCTGGTAATGCCAATGTGTCATGTCAACTCCATTATGTACTCTTTTGCCTATACCTATGTCAGTGCCAAATGTTTTGTTTATAACATGATCAGCTTTGATCCAGAAGATCTTTTAAGGACCATTGAGAAGGAGAAGATTACTTTTACCTCCCTGGTTCCTACCCACTATATCATGATGCTGGCACTCCCAGATGAAATTAAAAAGAGCATTGATGTGAGTTCAATTAGACAACTCCTGATCTCCTCTGCTCCGGCCAGAAGGGATACCAAATTGGCCATCATGGAATATTTTAAGAATGCTGAGCTGTGGGAGGCCTATGGATCCACTGAGGCGGGGTTAGTCACGTTACTCCGCCCAGAGGAGCAGTTTAAGAAGCTCGGTTCAATTGGGCGAGAGATCTTCGGAAGCGATCGAATCAAACTTTTAGACGAAAATGGAAACGAGGTTCCAAGAGGCCAGGTAGGGGAACTTTATTCCAGAACTGCCTCTATCTTTAAAGAATATTGGAAGGATCCAGAAAAGACCAAATCCGTTTTCAAAGGGGAGTGGTTTTCCGCCGGGGATATGGCTTATCAAGATGAGGATGGGTATTATGTCCTGGTGGATCGTAAAGCAAACATGATCATTACAGGCGGGGAGAATGTCTTTCCCTCGGAAGTGGAAAATGTGTTGGGATCTCATCCTGCAATTAAATATGTAGCCGTTATTGGGGTTCCCCATGAAAAATGGGGCGAATCCGTCAAAGCGGTCGTGACCCTCCATCAAGGTAAAACAGCCACAGAAAAGGAACTTATTGATTATTGTAGAGGAAAGATCGCAGGTTATAAGATTCCGAAATCCGTGGATTTCATAAAAGATGAAGAGATGCCCATGACTCCTACAGGAAAGATCCTCCATCGAATTTTAAGGGAGCGTTATGGAAAGTGGAGTGATGTAAAGTAATCCTCCGTTTTAAGCAGCAATCCAATCTGCCTCTCACTCCTTCCTTGGAGGGGGAGGTAATACTTCACTCATTTGGGGAATTAGGCAGGGATGTCGGAGAAAATTTTATAGTGGAAACCTTAACTTGTCCCATAACTACAGAATTCCTTAGGCAATGGAAGGCAATGATTTGTTGGATGATATAACTTTTACCAACCCCTTTTTGAATCGCTCCGCTTTATAAAATTTTCGGAGATATTCCTGCCTAATTCTAATAAGGCTTCCCACTTCAGTGATGCATTACGAAGGGGGAGGCATTTTTTTTCTTGCAAAAACCTTCATAATAGGCTAAGTATTAAAATCTTAAAGTAAGTAACAAGGACTTTTTGATTTTTAATAGAGCATCAGGAGCCTTTTCCAATGGGGAAGAGTTTAAGATGGAAGTTCATCCTTTATGGAGCCATTACCCTTTTTGCCCTCCTCCTTCTTTTACCCACCCTGACCTCCCAATTACCTTCCTGGTTTACTAAGGTCATCCCCACAGAAAAGATTCACTTAGGGCTTGACCTCCAAGGAGGAATGCATCTTATTCTTGAAGTAGAGGGAGAAAAGGCAATTGAAAGTTATGTCGAACGAATAAAGAACAATTTGAAAGATGATTTGAAGGATCGAGGTATACCGGCTGGGAGAGTGGAGAGGGAGAAAAGGGATCAGATTGTGATCGAAGTCTCTGGCGAAAAAGAGAAATGGGAGAAACTCCTCAGCGAACGTTACTCGATCCTGCAAGAACTTTCGTCAGAAAAGGTGGAGGGGGGTATATGGAAAATCAGATTGGTGCTGGATAGTAAACAGGCTGAGCAGATCAAGAAACATGCCATTGATCAGGCATTAGAGACCATTCGGAATCGAATAGATCAATTTGGTGTTTCTGAACCTGAGATTACCCTCCAAGGGACGGATCGGATATTAATCCAGCTTCCAGGAATTAGAGATCCTGAAAGGGCAAAAAGCCTAATTGGTCGAACGGCTTTATTGGAATTCAAACTGGTAGATGACGAAGGGGATCTTGATGCCGCGCTAAAGGGGATGATTCCAGAAGGGGATGTCATCCTCTACCAGCGGGTGGTGGATCCCAAGACAGGAGGGGTTAAAAAGATTCCCTATCTA
The DNA here is from genome assembly GCA_037441725.1 of Deltaproteobacteria bacterium. Classification (GTDB taxonomy): domain Bacteria; phylum Desulfobacterota; class BSN033; order BSN033; family UBA1163; genus JBBIRT01. Next base: position 7,096 of record JBBIRT010000129.1, read on the forward strand.
TTAAGAGAAAGAACCCTGATGACAGGTGAGGTCTTGAAGGATGCCAGGGTTGCCCTGGATTCACAATTTCACGAACCCTATATTGCCTTAGAATTTGATGATATTGGGGCGAAACTCTTCGAACAGATTACAGGTGCAAATGTTAAAAAGAGGTTGGCCATCATTCTTGATGACAATGTCTATTCCGCCCCTGTCATTCAAGAGAGGATTGCAGGGGGGAGGGCTCAGATTACGGGTCGTTTTACAACCGATGAGGCCAATGAATTGGCCATCGTTCTGAGGGCAGGGGCCTTGCCCGCACCTGTAAAGATTATCGAGGAGAGGACGGTTGGCCCCTCTCTTGGCCAGGACTCCATCAGACAAGGAATGATTTCTATTCTGATCAGTGCATTGGTCGTGGTCCTCTTCATGATTTATTATTATAGGGTTTCAGGTGTCATTGCAGATATTGCGCTCATCCTGAATGTCATCCTGGTATTCGCTGTTCTCTCCCTTTTGCGAGCCACCCTGACCCTTCCCGGAATAGCAGGCCTGGTCCTCTCCATGGGCATGGCAGTGGATGCCAATATCCTGATTCATGAACGGATCAAAGAGGAATTGAGGTGGGGAAAAACCATTCGAGCGGCTATCGATCAGGGTTATCATCGAGCCTTCACCACCATCATCGATTCGAATTTAACCACTGTGATTGCGGCACTCTTCCTGTATCAATTTGGGACAGGCCCAGTGAAGGGATTTGCCGTGACCCTGTTTTGGGGGATTGTTGCCAACATCTTCACGGCGGTCTTTGTGACACGGTTCATCTTTGACTATCTTACCCTCAAAGTGAAGGTAAAGAGATTGAGTATCTAAATATAAATAAAGGTAACAGATATTATGGAGTTGATTCGTCCTGGAACTCAATTCGATTTTATTGGAAAAAAGAAGTTTACGGTCTGGATCTCAGCCGTAGCCATTTTGCTTAGCATTGGTTCAATAATTTACCATGGAGGGTTGAGATATGGAGTCGACTTTGCAGGTGGCATCTTGCTTCAGATAAGATTTTCGAAAGCAGTGGAGATCACTGAGGTGAGAAATGCGATGACGGCTATGGGTTCAAAAGAGGCCATGGTTCAGAAATTCGGGGGTGAAAATGAATTCTTAATTCGTATCGAGAAAGGATCCGAGGATTTAGAGGCCCTGTCAAGACAGATCCAGACCTCCCTTCAGGAACGATTTAAGGGTCAGGCCTTGGAAATCCGGAGGGCTGAAGTGGTGGGTCCTAAGGTTGGAAAGGATCTAAAGACAAAAGCGATCTGGGCCATTGGACTTGCCTTCATCGCCATATTGATCTATGTGGCTTTCCGCTTCCATCAATTTTCTTACGGGATTGGTGGAATCGCAGCCTTGATCCATGATATCATTATCACCTTTGGGGCGATCTCCCTTTTTAATCTCGAATTCTCTTTACCCCTCCTTGCCGTAATCCTGACCATCATTGGATTCTCAATCAATGACACGATCGTGATTTTTGATCGGGTGAGAGAGAATATAAAAAAGATGCGGAAAGAAAAGATCGAAACGGTTTTCAATACAAGTATCAACGAGACCCTCGGAAGAACCATCTTGACCTCTGGGACGGTCTTGATGGTTGTTCTTATCCTCTTCTTTTTTGGGGGGTCCGTTATCCATGATTTTACAACGGCCATGATCGTCGGTTTAATCTCAGGAACCTACTCAACGGTCTATGTCGCAAGCCC
>JBBIRT010000130.1:0-8805 GCA_037441725.1 Deltaproteobacteria bacterium
CATCATTCAGGCTATCCTGGTGGAATTAAGGAGATTACAGCTGAAAAGCTCTTGGCTAAGAAACCTGCAGAGATGCTAAGGATAGCGGTCAGGGGAATGCTTCCCAAAAACAGTTTGGGGCGGCAGATGCTCAGGAAGCTAAAGATTTATGCAGGGCCAAATCATCCTCACGAAGCCCAAAAGCCAATGCCCCTTGAACTATAAATCGTCCGAATAGATTGGTAAAGCCCATTTTTAAGAGGAGAATAAGGTGGTTGAACGGATTTATGCGACAGGAAAGAGAAAGACCTCTATTGCCCGAGTTTGGATAGAACCTGGGGAGGGAAAGTTTTTAGTCAACCAGCGAGCCTTGAAGGAGTATTTTGGAAGAGAGACCAGTGAAATGGTCATTTATCAGCCTTTTGATATTACCGGGACTCGCAATAAATTTGATGTGATGGTCAATGTTCGAGGAGGAGGAGAGTCAGGTCAGTCGGTTGCTATCCGACATGGAATTGCCAAGGCCCTTCTTCAATATAATCCTGAATTTAAAGATGTTTTAAAAAAGGCCGGGTTTCTCACCCGTGATTCAAGGGTGAAAGAGAGAAAAAAATATGGAAGAAGGGGAGCCAGACGGAGACCCCAATACTCAAAGCGATAATGAAATTGAAAAGGAGGCCAAAGGCCTCCTTTTTAATGATTTGTATGATACATTTTCCTTCCATGGGGCTGTGTTCACAGCTCTGGCAGGAATATCCTCCTAATATCTTATCAAGCAGGCGATCATCCCTACCCAATCCTTATAGCCCTCCATTTCTGAGGGATTACAGCAATTGTAATGCCCCACTCATTCGGGGAATCAGGCAGGGATGTCGGAGAAAATTTTATAGCGGAAACCTCAGCTTGTCCCATAACTACAGAATTTCTTAGGTAATGCAAACAATGATTTGTTGGATGATATCACTTTTACCCACCCCTTTTTGAAGTGCTCTGCTTTATAAAATTTTCGGAGATATTTCTGCCTGATTCTAATAGGATTCCCCATCTCAGTGATTCATTACCAGCAATTGTTATTTGGCATTGAGTTTTTAATGAGATTTGAATATAATTATAAACAGATAGGTAAACGATCGCGAAAGGATGGGTGATTAAGATGGATCAGAGGGAGACGAATTTCCGAGATTCTAAAGGAAATCATTTTGCTGATCAGCAAGAATCCCCATTTTTATCCTCCTTTATGATTGAACTGATTGAAAGGATTAAAAATACCTTTGTAACAATGAGAGGTTACACCCAGATTTCGAGGGAAAAATTTAGCGATCGGGAATTTGGAGAATATTATTATCGGACGGTCAATGAGGATATTGATAAGATGGATATGGTTTTAAATAGTCTTCTCCATTATATGAAAGTCCAGAACCCTGTTAGAAAGACCAATACGGTTCATCATCTTCTTGAGGAGGTATTGAAGAAATACCAAGCGAAGCTGGATGAGAAAGGGATCCGAATAATTAAAAAATTTGAGAATGATCTCCCTGAGACAATTGTTCCAGATGAGCAATTGAGATATATCTTTAGCTCTATCATTCAATATGCCATCACCTCAACCCCTCCTGGGAAGAGCATTGGCCTTTCAACAAAATCTTTAACCTCTCGGGGAGAGACCGAGTCTAAAAATTTATTTCAAAAAGATGGAAGGTATATCGACGTCACCATTGTATTTTCAGGGCCTCTTCAGTCGACCCTTCAGGGATCCGCCACCCCCTCCCTTAAAAAAGAAGAACCCTCAATGCTCATTCTCCGCTTTGTCAAAGAAGTGGTTCAAAGAAATCATGGAGTGATGAGGATGGGAACGGATGAGAAGAAAACCAGAACCATTCTTTCTTTGAGGTTTCCTGTGGAGAGAAGAAAGATTTTCTATTATCCCTCAATGAATTAATCTGCATCATCTTACCTCCCTGAAGTGTGGTTGAAATTCAGCAATCGGTCAGAAATATCTTCGAAAATTTTATCAAGTGGATGATTTGAAGATAGGCTTAGTGGAAAGTGAGAGATTGCACGGATGGCATCTTTTTTTCTTGCTTTTATGGATCTCGGATGGTAATAATTTAAATTGATTCTTTTGGAAAGGGGAGAGATCATTTGCCCTGTGAAGATGATCATTAAAAACTCATGAAAAGGGAGGGGATCATGATTCAGAATTTTTTAAGGATGAAATGGATGATGATTTTATTGTTGATCCTATTTTTAGGGGGAGGCCTCATCAGCTGTGCCACAACCGTAAGAGAGCGGGAGTCGGGGCAACCTGCAGGCGAGACGAAGGCAGAAGGAGTAGGAGAAGGAGTTGGAAGATATTACTTTGATGACGTGCGGGTTCCAAAAGAATTGGATTTTAAACCCAATAAATCATTCATCTATGAAACTCCCCGATTTAAGGCAGGGGTTCTATATTTTTCGAAATGGCGACTTGACGTTCCTTCCTTAATCGATTTCTTTATCTATCACATGGAACAGGATAACTGGAAGCAGGTGAACATCTTTAAAGGAAAAGAATCTTTTCTCAATTTCTCAAAACCTGATAAAACCTGTACGATCAAGATTTCTGAAAAATGGCATGGATCAACGATTGTCGAGATCAGAGTGGGGCCATTAGGAGAGAAGAAGATGTAAGAGTGAGACATGTTGTTTAACCAGTTTAAGAGGACTATTGACCATTACCAATTGCTAAAAAAAGGAGATCGTTTGATTGTAGGTGTCTCCGGAGGGATGGATTCAATGGTCCTCCTCCATCTACTCAATGCCTACCGTGAAGTTTTAGATCTTTTTCTAATCGTCGCCCATCTAAATCATGGACTTCGTCCAGAGGAATCCAAAAGAGAGGCTGAACTGGTTCGGGAGGAATCGGAAAGGTTAGGTTTTCCCTTTGAGTATGGGGAGTTTGATATAAGGCGGGTTAAAAAAGAGGAGGGCCTCTCTCTCCAGGATGCTGCCAGAAGGGCACGTTTTCATTTCTTTTACGACCTTCTCAAGAAACATCATGCCCAAAAGATTGCATTAGGTCACCATGCTGATGATCAGGTAGAAACCATCCTCTTAAGATGGATCCGGGGGTCTGGATTACAGGGTCTTAAGGGAATGCTTCCCATTCGAGAGGGAAAGGTCATCAGACCTCTTTTGGAGGTTTGGAGAAGTGAGATAGAATCTTTTGCCCTTGAGAAGAAGATTCCCTATCTCATCGATTCATCCAACCTGAAGGAAGATTATCTCAGAAACCGTATTCGTCTATCCTTAATTCCATGGATGGAGAAGGAGTTTCAACCCAATTTTAAAAAAATCCTTTTAAGATCATCCGCCCTTCTTCGGGTTGAGAATGATTATTTAGAGAAGGGGGCTGAGGAGGCCTATCAAAAATTGGTCCATCAAGAGGGGGATGGATTCTTTTTTAGGTTTTCAGAATATCGATCCCTCCATCAGGCCATTCAGTGGAGAGTGATTATCAGGATTCTAAAAAATATTTATCAGGGAGAATTAAAGGGAGGGAAATCTGAATGGTCTATGGTCCACCGAATTTATCAAGCCTTTCAAACGTCTTCTCCAAGTTTTTATATAGAACTACCTGATGGAATTTTTGGAGAAAAAAGATATGACCACGTATTTTTAAGAAAGGGGAAGATTGAAAGATTACCTCCCTTTGAAATTAAACTTGCCTGTCCAGGCCGAACCTTTGTAGAGCCTCTTAAAAGAGAAGTTCTCATTGAGGAAACAGATCAAGATGAGTTTCAGAGGGCTTCAAAGAACCCCAATATAGCATTTATAGATTATGGAAATCTTTGTTTCCCATTGATCCTAAGAAATTTTAAATCAGGTGATCGATTTCACCCATTAGGAACCAAGGGGAGTCAAAAGGTTAAAGAGTTCTTTATCGACCATAAAATTCCAAAGTTTGAGAGATCAAATATTCCTCTGCTAGTATCAGGGGAGATCATTGCCTGGATCGTTGGCTATAGGATAGATGAACGGGTAAAAATTACGGATAAGACCCAAAGGGTATTAAAAATAAAAATGGTTTAACCATTTCTACTGTTGGTGGTATTGCCTTTCCCCATAAAAATAGGATTCTTTTGCTTTATAAGATTTTTCAGTGGCATTCCTGTTAGCCCGTCGGATGTTTCTATGCTTCAGCGATGTATTACCCCGTATAAGATTCCTACCCTTGACAATCCATAGAAGTTTAAGTTAAGAGTTTTTAATTCCTATAGAAAAAGTATGATTTTATAACTTATGAGAATTTCAACAAAAATTAGATATGGTGCAAGAGCTATGTTAGAACTTGCCTCCCATTATGGAAAAGGTCCTATTGAATTGAAAGAAATAGCAAAAAAAGAGAATATATCCCTTAAATACCTTGAGCAAGTGATCAACCCCCTTCGCTCAGCAGGGTTAGTGAAGGCTGTTAGAGGGGCAAAAGGAGGATATTCTTTAGCAAAGCCTCCCTCTGAAATCTGTTTGTATGATGTGGTTGAAACCTTAGAAGGGCCTCTTCATATGGTGGAATGCTTAAATAATTCAAGGGCCTGCCAGAAGATTCCCACATGTGTCACCCGAGACATTTGGAAGGAAGTATCTGATACTATTATCAAAATATTTAATGCTATCACCTTTGAAGATTTGGTGAATCGAAAGAGGGAGAAAGAGGGAAAGAATTCGATCATGTATCAGATATGATAAATAAAATGGGTTAAAGGAAATGTTCTCAATCCAATTCACCCTTGAAATAAAGGTCTAAGAGTGAGGAAATGGCAAAGATATCAGATTCTATTGCAGAGTTGATTGGACATACCCCTTTGTTGAGGCTCCATCGAATTACTTCTGAGTGTAAAGGAGAGATTGTTGCCAAACTTGAGTCCTTCAATCCTTGTGGAAGCGTGAAGGATCGGATTGGTTTTTCAATGATTGAAGCCGCTGAGAAGGCAGGACTGATCAATAAAGATACGGTCATTTTGGAACCAACGAGTGGCAATACAGGGATTGCCTTAGCATTTATCTGTGCAGCGAAGGGATATCCATTGGTTTTAACGATGCCTGAGACCATGTCAGAAGAGCGAATTCATCTCCTTAAAATATTTGGAGCAGAAGTTGTGCTCACCCCAGGAGATGAGGGGATGGCAGGTGCGGTAAGGATGGCAGAGGAGATGGCCTTAAGAGATTCTCGATTTTTTATTCCAAATCAGTTTAAGAACCAGGCTAATCCTGAGATTCATCAGAGAACCACTGCGTTAGAGATCTGGGATGATACGGATGGCCGCGTTGATATCTTGGTTGCTGGGGTTGGGACAGGAGGGACGATTACAGGGATCTCTGAGGTGATTAAAAAGAAGAAACCTGAGTTCAAGGCCATTGCTGTAGAGCCTAAAAATTCTCCTGTACTTTCAGGAGGGAGGCCAGGACCCCATAAGATACAGGGAATAGGGGCAGGTTTTCTGCCCGAGGTCCTTCGGATGGATTTGATTGATGAGGTCATTAAGGTTTCAGATGAAGATGCAGGGTTATTTACGAGAAGATTGGCTAAAGAGGAGGGGGTGCTGGCAGGAATCTCTTCAGGGGCAGCCTTATGGGCAGCCATTGAGGTAGGAAAAAGACCTGAAAGTAGCGGAAAGATGATTGTTGTCATTCTTCCTGATACTGGAGAACGCTATCTTAGCACATGGCTATTCAATGAAATGAAGTAGAGTAAATCCAAACTGTCAATCAGGGGTGAAATTTATGTGATGGAAAAAGAAAGATCAATGAGTGGACATATAGATTGAAGAGACAATATTTAACAATGAGAATCGAAAATAAACCGGAGGTTATATCATCGTGAAGACCATTGAGGAGATAAATAAAAAGATTAGGGAAGGGAAGGCTGTTGTTCTGACGGCTGAGGAGGTCATTGACTATGCCTCTGAAAAAGGGATTAAAATGGCTGCTCAAGAAGTCGATGTTGTGACCACAGGAACCTTCGGTCCAATGTGTTCTTCAGGAGCTTACTTCAATGTAGGCCATACCAAACCCCGAATTAAACTTGGGGGAGGTAAAACCTATCTTAATGATGTACCGGTATATACTGGATTGGCAGCAGTCGATTTTTTTCTGGGGGCGACAGCCATGCCTGATGACGATCCGAGGAATAAAATTTTTCCAGGGAAGTTTGCCTATGGAGGGGGCCATGTCATTGAAGAACTGGTTGCTGGTAAAGATGTGAGACTTACGGCCACGGCTTATGGGACGGACTGCTATCCCAGGAAGACCTTAGAAACTTATATCTCCTTGAAAGATATGAATGAAGCTGTCCTTTTTAACATCAGGAATGCCTATCAGAACTACAATGTGGCTGTCAATCTTTCGGATAAAGTAATCTATACTTATATGGGAGTCCTTCAACCTAAGTTGGGAAATGCGAATTATTGCAGTGCAGGACAGTTGAGCCCTTTACTCAACGATCCTTACTATAAAACCATTGGGATTGGGACTCGGATCTTCTTGGGCGGAGGGATTGGCTATGTAGTCGGAAGCGGAACCCAACATAATCCAAACGTAAAGAGGACAGAAGGGGGTGTGCCCAAGATGACTGCTGGAACACTCGCTGTAAAGGGGGATCTCAAAATGATGAGTCCCAAATGGTTACGGGGAACATCCTTTACAGGATATGGGGCCACCCTCACCGTTGGGATTGGAATTCCCATCCCCATTTTAAATGAGGAGATCCTTCAATATACCACAGTCCGTGATGAGGATATTTTTGCTCAGGTAGTAGATTACAGTAATGATTACCCCCAGTGTATCCCTGAAAGCTTAGGGGAGGTAAATTATAAACAGCTCAAAAGTGGGAGGATTACGATTCAGGGGAAGGAGGTACCCACCTCTGGCCTTTCCAGCTACTCCAAAGCGAGGGAGATTGCAAAGATTTTAAAAGATTGGATTGAGGCAGGAAAGTTTTTCTTAACTCAACCTGTCGAACTCCTTCCCTCTGTTGATTCTGGAATCGTTTTCAAAACATTAAAAGAACGACCGATTAAAAAAGTCGTTTAGCAAAAGGCGTCATGGAAAGCGCATAAGGATACTAAAACTCAACCCTCTAAACATTCGGCTTAAAAGAAAGGAAGTCTCCCATGCAGAAAAAAAGGATCGTCCTCAATTACCCTCCAAATCTTGTGGATCAACCCATCATCTCAAAGTTGGTCAAAGACTATGATTTGGTGGTCAATATTATGAGAGCTCGAATTACTCCAAAAGAGGAAGGCCGGCTTGTTTTGGAGCTTACAGGAAAGAGGGCAGGGATCGAGGCAGGGTTTAAATACCTCCATGAGATAGGGGTGAAGATTCAGCCCTTGGCTCAAGATGTGAAGTGGCATGAAGATCGCTGTACCCATTGTACCGCCTGTATCAGCATCTGTCCTACAAAGGCATTGGATGTGGATAGAACAGAGATGAGGGTTTCATTTAAACGGGAGAAATGCATTGCCTGTGAACTCTGTATTCCTGTCTGTCCTTATCAGGCGATGGAAATCCTTTTTTAGGGGGGAGAGAGCAGGTTGAAGCATAGGGTTGTAGTGGCCATGAGTGGAGGGGTTGATTCGAGCCTAGCAGCCTGGCTCCTAAAGGAGAGAGGTTATGAGGTCATTGGAGCGACGATGTGTATTGGGATCTTTGATAAAGGACAGGAGGGCCCTCCTCGATGTTGTGGCCTTTCGGATATAGAGGATGCTAGGCGTGTAGCCCTTCAGATTGGAATTCCCTTTCATGTTTTCCATTTGAGAGAGGAATTTGAAGAGATCATCCAATATTTTTGTGAAGAATATATTCAGGGGAGGACTCCCAATCCATGTATTCTTTGTAATGAGAAAGTGAAGTTTGGATATTTTTTACAAAAGGCCTTTGAACTCGGTTCTGAATGGATGGCCACGGGTCATTATTCAAGATTGGATTATGATGGGGACCTCAAACGATATCTATTAAGAAAGGGAGTGGATAGGAAGAAGGATCAATCCTATGTCCTCTTCTCTTTAACCCAGGTGCAGTTCCAACATGCCTTATTCCCATTAGGAGAATTTCTGAAGGAGGAGGTTAGAAGAAGGGCCTTTCAATTGGGTCTTCGAATTCATGATAAACCTGAAAGCCAGGAGATCTGTTTCATCAGAGACCATTCCTATCATCCCTTCTTATCGGAAAAATTAAAGGATGCTATTGAGCCTGGTCCGATTGTGGATAAGGATGGAAACATCTTGGGAAGACATCAAGGATTGCCATTCTATACCATTGGGCAAAGGCGGGGCCTTCGTTTAGCCAAGGGTAAACCTCTTTACGTGATTGGAATGAATCGAGAGAGAAATGAGATCATCGTTGGAGGGGAGGAAGAGGTCTATCAGGATACCTTTCTTGTCGAGTCCGTGAATTGGATTGTCCCTTATGAGAGGAATCCCTCTCATAAGGTTCAAGTCAAGATCAGGTATAACCATCCTGGATCAGAGGCAAGCCTTTCACCTGAAGGTGAGGATAAGGTGATGGTTCGATTTCACTCTCCACAGAAGGCCATCACACCAGGACAGGCAGCTGTATTTTACCATGGAGATATTGTCTTGGGAGGGGGGTGGATCAAAGAGACCCTCCCTAAATGGAAACAATGAACATAGGATTAGAAGGAAAGATTAAAAAATTAGAAGAGATTTTTAAATCTATGGAGAAGGTGATCGTGGCCTTTTCAGGGGGGGTAGATAGTACCTTTTTACTGAGGATGGCAAAAGAGGCCTTGGGACTTGAAAATGTTCTGGCGGTCACCGCCCTTTC
>JBBIRT010000131.1:0-8670 GCA_037441725.1 Deltaproteobacteria bacterium
GTTACCATCTCATAAATCCTTACCTTACTCCAATTTGCCTCCATCAAGAGTCATGAAAGAGACTAAGGGACCTTCCCCGCAATTAGCATCTAATTGCCTGACTATATTTCCCATCATTGATATTAAGGCTTATGAGTAATTATAATAGTCTTTATAGAGAAATCAATTTTTTCTACATGATATAGAAAAAATAGGAGGATAAAATGGCTATCTCTGGTAAGAGATTTAGAATAGAAAGAGATTCCATTGGATTCGTAAAAGTCCCTGCAACAGCTTATTATGGCGCCCAAACACAAAGGGCAATCGAAAATTTCCCCATCAGCGGTTGGCGATTCCAAAGGAGTTTCATCTACGCCCTGGGGCTGATTAAGTTTGCCTCTGCAAGAGTCAATGGGGAGTTAGGTCTACTAAGAAAGAGGATAGCCAGGGCTATCGAACAAGCCGCTCAAGAAGTCGCAGAGGGAAAATGGGACCATCAGTTTCTGGTTGATATTTTTCAAACCGGCTCGGGGACTTCTACGAATATGAATGCCAATGAAATCATTGCCAATCGAGCCAATGAAATCTTAGGAGGGAAAAAAGGCGTTTATCAACCTATTCATCCTAATGACCACGTCAACATGGGACAATCTACCAATGATGTTTTCCCCACCGCCATTCATATTGCCACCGTTACCCTTCTCCATAAGGAACTCTTACCTTCACTAAAAGCACTCCATCGACTTTTAAAAAAGAAGGAAAAGGAATTTTACCCTATCCTCAAAATTGGGAGAACCCATCTTCAAGATGCAACCCCAATCCGATTGGGTCATGAATTTGGGGGGTATGCTCGGCAGGTGGAATTAGGAATCGGAAGAGTAAAAAAGGCAATGCCCTCCCTCTTTGAACTCCCTCTTGGAGGCACTGCTGTAGGAACGGGGATCAACACCCATCCCCTTTTTGCAAAGAAGGTTATCTCCCTTCTTAATCAGAAGGTTGGATACCCATTTTATGAAGCCCTGAACCATTTTGAGGCCCAAAGCGCCCGGGATGCCCTGGTTGAGATGAGTTCAACCCTGAAGATCCTGGCCGTTAGTCTGATGAAAATTGCAAATGACCTCCGTTGGCTGGGTTCTGGCCCTCGGTGTGCCATTGGTGAAATCCATCTACCCGAGATTCAACCTGGTTCTTCCATAATGCCCGGAAAAGTCAACCCTGTTATCCCTGAATGCCTGGTCCAGGTATGTACCCATGTCATCGGGAATGACCTTGCGATCACCCTTGCCGGGCTCAGCGGAAATTTTGAACTCAACACCATGATGCCATTAATGGCCCATCATCTTCTTGAATCGATTCACCTCCTCGCCCAGGGGGTAAATAACTTTTCCCAAAGATGTGTTGTCGGATTGAAAGCGGATCGTAAAAGATGTGAAGAGATGATAGAAAAAAGTCTTGCCCTCGCAACCGCTTTGACTCCAAGAATTGGATATGACAGAGCAGCCGAGATTGCCCAAAGGGCCTTTGAACATCACAAAACCATCAGAGAGATTTTAGAAGAGGAAGGAATCTTTTCAAAGAAAGAGATGGATCAAATCCTGGATGCTCATTCCATGCTCACTCCAGGCAAAAAAAACCCTGCCGAAGCAGGGGATAAGAAAAAAGACGATTGATTTTATTGGTGCCTAGGGCCGGAGTTGAACCGGCACCCGCCAAAGGCGGGAGGGATTTTAAGTCCCTTGCGTCTACCAATTCCGCCACCCAGGCTCTTTCTGTTACTTTAGGTCTATGATCCTATCTTAGTCTACACTATAATTATAGATTTTAAGAGGTTTTGTCAAGACTTGTTTCAATAAAAATCTTATGTTAGAAGAGGGAAAAGGATTTCGATCATTATTTTGGCTCCATTGGCTCTAAAATGAAAGGAGAGAAGCATGCGATCGGATAGAATGAAAAAAGGGATTGAGAGAGCACCCCATCGTTCCCTTTTCAAAGCCTTAGGACTCACCGATGAAGAGATCCACCGACCCATGATCGGAATTGCTAATTCAGCCAATGAAGTGATCCCTGGTCACCTTCATCTCCATCATATTTCAGAGGCTGTCAAAACTGGAATTCGCATCGCAGGAGGGACTCCCCTTGAATTTTTTACCATTGGAATCTGTGATGGTATTGTGATGGGACACGAGGGAATGAAATATTCCCTCAGTTCGAGGGAACTCATTGCAGATTCCATTGAATCGATGGCCATGGCTTATCCTTTTGATGGGTTAGTCCTCATCCCGAACTGTGATAAAATCATTCCGGGAATGATGATGGCTGCTGCGAGGCTGAACATCCCAACCATTCTTGTCAGTGGAGGTCCCATGCTCACTGGAGAATTCCAGGGGAGCGAGATTGATTTTATTACAGTCTATGAATCTATAGGTAAAGTGAAGACCGGAGCCATGACTGAAAAGACTCTCATGGAGATTGAAAACTGTGCCTGTCCTGGAGTGGGTTCCTGCGCAGGGATGTTTACGGCTAATTCGATGAATTGTCTCTCAGAAGCCCTCGGTTTGGCCCTTCCATACAACGGCACCATCCCTGCAGTCTTTGCCGATCGAATCCGCCTTGCCAAAAAATCGGGGATTCAAATCATGGACCTGGTAAAAAAGGAGCTGACCCCTTCAAAGATCTTTACAGAAAAGGCCTTTGAAAATGCCGTCACGGTGGACATGGCTTTTGGTGGATCAACCAACACCTCCCTCCACCTCCCTGCCATTGCAAACGAGGCAGGGATTAAACTTTCTTTAAAGACCTTCAATAAGATCAGTGAAAGGACACCTCATCTCTGCAATATGTCGCCTGGAGGTCCCCATCATCTTCAAGACCTTCACCGGGCAGGGGGAATTCCAGCCCTGATGATGGAATTGACCCGAAAAGGACTGATCTATCAAGATCCTATGACCGTGACTGGAAAACCAATTGGAGAGAATATTAGAGGCAAGAGAATCCTTGATCCAGAAGTGATTCGTCCCATTGAAAAACCCTATCATCCTAAGGGTGGTTTGACAGTCCTTTTTGGCAATTTAGCTCCTGAGGGAGCCGTAGTAAAACAATCAGCTGTTGACGAGTCAATGCTTAAGCACCGAGGACCAGCCAGAGTCTTTAATTCGGAAGAGGAAGCCATAAAGGTTATTCTCGATAACAAAATCAAGAAAGGGGATGTGGTGGTCATCCGGTATGAGGGTCCCAAAGGGGGGCCCGGGATGCGGGAGATGTTAGCCCCTACCTCTGCCATCGTTGGCGTAGGGAGAGATCAGGATGTCGCTTTATTAACTGATGGTCGCTTTTCAGGTGGAAGTCGTGGGGCTGCCATTGGCCATATCTCTCCGGAGGCTGCAGAGGGAGGGCCTATCGCTGTGGTGAGGGAAGGAGATCAGATTGAGATCGATATACCAAAGAAGAGACTCAATCTTCTTATCTCTGACGAGGAATTGAAAAGAAGACTCTCTAAATGGAAGCCACCCAAAAAGGAATTGACGGGTTACCTTAAACGTTATTCCAAACTGGTCACCTCAGCCCATACGGGTGCTATTTTCGTGGACGAATGACGATGTAAGGCCCTTGTTTCAAGAAAGCCATGGAGGGATTTCCTGTTTTAAATTGATTGAGGGCCCAGACAATAGCATTCTGAAGCATATTCTGGGCCTTTTCAAGGATTGATCTTCCCCTCCCCTCTTCCATGAAATCAAGTCCGCATACTCCAGGAAGAAGGGAATAATCCTTCCTTGGGATTCCTGTTGAACAGTAAATTAATCCTTTCTCTCCAACCTTTCGAATCACTTTTGCCCAGACCTCTGGCTCCCATTGATCCTTCATAAATTGCCAATGGGGACTTTGAAGGAGACCTAAATATCCATCTGGTCCATGCCTCTTTAAGAGATGAATTAATCTCCTATACTCTAAAGATCCAATGGGGTCAATAGGATCATGATTGCTTGCAGCAATAATCATGATCCCCTTCTCTTTTATAGCTGGAAGGGCTCCTACCCCAGCCTTTGCCGTTTGATAATGATCCCTTCCCACATAACCCCCATGAGTGAGGACGATATCAAATTCCCGATCTAATGAGACTTCGACATACTCCTTGATCTTCTCATAGGCCTTCCTGTGGGCCTGAACTAGGTCACCTGCAAAAACATGAGTGAGTCGTAATTCCTTATCGAGTGTGACATTTACCATAAAATCGACCCCTGCAATCCGAGCTACCTCTAACGCCTCCTCATGGCAAGGGTTTCCTTCGAGAATGAGGTTTGTTGCATGAGGGTCTTCAAGATATTGAGGGCCATGAAATTTCTGAATGGTTTTAAGATCAACCAATCCCGGACAGATAGACTTCCGACCCCCTGAGACTCCTGCCATAAAATGGGTCTCCACAAGGCCAGTGATAATCTTTAAATCAGCAAGATAGAATTCTCGGTTGATGGAAACATCCGTTCCCCTCTTGGTCTTTCCAATGCTGATCAATAGATCGTTGTCTTGACAATCATGATCCAAAATTTTGTACTGGTCGACCACCTCCTTTCCAAACATCTCCACCTTCTCTTCATAAGTGCTTGCTCGATGCATCCCTGTGGCGACGATGATCTTGATATGTGGTTTGGCTATTCCAAAGAACTCCAAACGTCTTAGCAGAGGCCTAAGGATACCATTTTCTCCCTGATAAGGGAGAGGTCGGGTGATATCTGAGACCGCAATGGCCACAGACAACTGCTCGGGGGGGATTCCCTTATTTTGGATAAGTTCTTCTAAGGGAGGACTTCCAATAGGATGTTGGAAGGCCTTTTCAATGGCAGCCTTAGGGTCAGATAGAGGTGGATATTCTTTCATGCTAACTTCAACACAATCAGGGGGGACAAAGGCTTCCAATCCTATCTGACCATATTCTACCTGTATCTTTTTCCAGTCCTTTGTATCAATTTTTTTAGTTGTCCTCTTTCCATTAGGTGGCATCCACTTTACTTCCATGATTCAGAAGACAATGGTTTCATCCCAATGAATTTTAACTCAAGGATAAATCTGTCCACAAGATCAACCCAAGAGGTCTGAAGTGGGAAGAGGGATGGCTAAGTCAAAATACCTTTCTACGAGGCATCCTCACTCGAGCCTTTTGAGAGAGATTTTTTCTCATTGGAAAATGGTTATCCCTTCGATTAGGGAGAAGCTTTGATTTCTCCTTGTAAAGGGTTTCAAGCCTTTCTTCCTGATTTTCTGTTAAGGTATGCTTTTGCTCAAAGTTCTCCAATGTAGTTTTGACAAATTGGTCTTCATTTTTAGTCAATGTGTATTGATTTAATCCTGACATAATCCAATCAAGCCTTTTTTGATCCATACAACCTCCTTCTATCCAACTCACAAATTTTTTAAAACTCTGATGACCTTCCTCTCAAACCATGAGTACTTCTTGCCTCTTTAACTATCAAATTTTTCCCCATGAAATTTTGCCGATTAAGCATGGAAGCGGCTCTCCGAGCCTCCCATTGGGTTGACATCTCAACAAATGCAAAGCCTCGAGGTTGGCCGGTGTGCCTGTCCTGAACAATCTTGACAGACATGACACTTCCGGCTTTCGAGAAGAGGACCTTGAGTTCAGTTTCAGTGACTTCGTAAGGGACGTTGGCTACATAAACCTTCTTATTCATATCTTTGCTCCTAAAATTGATCTCTATTGACTTAGGTGAATGCTATCCTTAGGATACAACTCGCCGTTTCTCCCTGTGTCTTGATCTAACAAGGATGGTAAAGGAAGATCAACCTCATCCGGAGGGAAAGGCATACCCCCTTTCTAAAACTGGATCATCTGAATGAATCGTTTGAGAATCCCATTTTTCATTGCTATTGGCCCAATTTAGAGAGGTATCGATATATTTCACTGCGTTCTTGCCTGTCATATTCAACAACAGGAAAAGGAAGCTCCGCTTGAGGTTGATCGGAGAAAGGCTTATCAAAGAGGGAATATGCCGAAGGATCGATGAGAAAGAGTAAAACTCGTTCTGGACATATCGATGCCCCTCGGCAAGCTCCTGAGGGGTCATGTGTTTCGGTTGAAATACTACCGTATGGTGATCATAATGGTTCCAATCATAAGAGATGATTCGTCCCTGTTCTTTGAAACGTTGAAACAGGCGTGTCCCCGGATAGGGGGTGAGCACATTTAAAGCCATGGTGGGGAGTTTCGTTCTTGTTAAAAATTTTAGGGTATCATCAAAAATAGCTTTTGTATCTGTATCAAAACCCAACATAAGGGAAGGGTGAAAGGCAATCCCATGATCCTGAATGATACGGATGGCCTCCTCAGTCTCTCTGATCGATTTAAGCGATTTATTCATCCCCGTCAAACTTGAAGGGGATACTGATTCAACCCCGAAGAATAAAGCCACACAACCTGAAAGACGGCATAATTTCAACATCTCTCTATCCTGGGCTAAAGAGATGGAGCTCTGCCCGACCCATTCAATACCCAAGGGGACCAAAGCGTCAAATAATTTTTTAGAATATTCTGGATGTCCAGCCACATTATCATCCAAGATTAAAAAGGTCTTTGACCCAGATCGTTTGATATCCTCAACTACCATAGAAACAGGTCTATGCCTGATTTTCCTACCGTAGAAATCTGTGACGGAACAAAATTCGCAAGCGTATGGACACCCTCGAGTCGTCATCAGTCCAACACAGTTAAACAGCGCCTTATCAATATGAAGATCTCTCCGGGGAAAAGGAAATCTTGAAAGATCAGGCTCTGGGAAATGGTAGAACTTCTGGAGCCTTCCCTTTTTAAAATCCTTGATGACCTCTGCCCAACAACCTTCAGCCTCTCCAATAACGACTGCATCGGCATGCTGAATGGCTTCTTGGGGCAAGATCGTAGGGTGAATTCCTCCGAGGACAACTTTCGAACCTCTCTGTCTAAACCTTCCTGATAGAGAGTAACCTCGATTTGCGGTTGCAGTCGTACAAGAGATTCCGACCAAATCGAAATTCAAAGAAAAATTTATCTCCCCAATTTCCTCATCCACAACAGTGATATCCACATCATCGGGTGTCAGGGAGGCAAGAATATGCAACCCTAACTGAGGCATTTTAAGGGCTTTCAATCCTTTCTTCCCAAACCGACGAGATGGTGAAACCAATAATAGATTCATTCGATTTATCCTCGTTTCTTAGTACTTAATATTATTTGTCAAATTGTCTATTTTTACCCGCTCCCTCCATTATGGCATGAAGGAACCATAGATAGATGCCTAATAAAAAGCCCACAAAGAGTGTGTATAGAGTTCTTTGTGGGCTCTTTTTCCGTCCTTTAAAGGACTCTTTACAATCAATTTAATTAACTAATTTATATCCTTTTCTTCAGTTAATGTCAATAGACTTTCAATCCCGCTCCTCAACCTTTTATCAGGATAAAAAGGACCCTCTATGTTTTTCTCTTTGACAAAAATAAGAATTCCTAAGACTGCCCTCTTGACGATTTTGACCAGGGATGAAGCCTTATGCAGGACTAAAAACTTGCCTCACGAAGGGAGTGTCTTCTTACACCAAACCAAATAGATTTCAAATAGCTCATTTTCCAATTCCTTGGCCTTCCTTTGAATTTCATAGAGATCGGAATAAAAGACCTCTAAACATTCTTTAATTTGGGCAAGACCATTTTGGCAGGCAATTGAATTCTCTACGAGGCGTCGCTCTCTTTCTTTACATTCTTCTATGAGGTCTTTCAATTTTTCTCTTTCTTCCTCTGTCCATTCTGAAATGATTTCGTCAACGGTCTTCATCTTCCATCCTGTGCATTTGAATTTAATTCTTGATAGGTTTATAGAAAGCAAAATTCATACCTCTTACTGCTTATCAAAGAAGAAAGAGCAATCTGATTGAAAATTCAGCGGATTGGACAATCTCTCTGTGATTTAATGATTAAATGACATCTTATGAGGTGTGAAGGGAATTACTCTTTTTATAAAAGAAATTTCCATTCCTCAGAGAACGATCATCTCTCTTTCCTATCGTTTAAAGCCTTTAAAATCTTCTTTCCATATTCATCACATCTTTTCTCAACCTCTTTTTCACCTTCACCGTCCACCCGGAGTAAACCTCCAATCACCTTCATTTCATGATGATATCCCAGGGCAATTCTAAGCATCTTTAAACAATCTTTCCCATCCTTGTCCGATCCGGCAGAGGTAAAGATCCCTGCCACTTTGTTTTTCAACCTCTTTCTACCATAATGCACAATGGATTCATCTATCACCTTTTTCACCTGCCAAGCCACATTAGAAAAATAGGTTGGAGAACCCAGGATGATGCTATCATAATTTGGGAGTCGAGAGATATCAAATCCCATCGCCTCCTCTATCTCCACCTTTACCCCATTCGAATTCATCGATTTTGCGATGGCTTCGGCCATCTTTCTCGTATTCCCATGCCCACTATAATAAAGAATTAAAACCTTTGTTAAGGCCATGGTTCACCTCCAAAATTTAATGCTTGACTCTAATCTATAAAAATGTCGAAAGATTGTCAACGTGAATTTTGTGGGGATACTTCTCTTTAGTGAAATAAAAAAAAGGGATAACATCAATCCTTTATCCCTTTATCTTAGGAGGCGGCAACCGGATATGAACCGGTGAATAACGGTTATGCAGCCCGTCGCCT
>JBBIRT010000132.1:0-8613 GCA_037441725.1 Deltaproteobacteria bacterium
AATTGAAGGGCAATCTCTGTCCCCTTGACCATATAAAAGTTCTTATTTTTAGATTGAATGATTTTAGGAATATCTTTGGGATATTCCATTTCCCCTAAATTTACCGCAGGGGGATTGATCTGATAATCGTTCATCAGGACTTTGCCCTCTGGTCTCAGATGATTGAGCCATCGAAGGCCTTCGAGTTGTTCAAAGGCAAAAAGGATATCGACTTCTCCTTCTTTGATCAAGGGAGAATAGACCTTTTTCCCAAAACGAAAGTGAGACGTGACAATCCCCCCTCTCATCGCCATTCCATGCACCTCACTCTTCTTGACATCGTACCCTGCTTCCATAAATACTTCAGACATGATATCACTGGCAAGGATCACCCCTTGTCCTCCAACTCCTGCCAACAATATATTGGTCATTTCTTGATCCATTTCATCCCCCTATTCCAAGATAAGAAATCATAGAATGATGGGTGAAGACCCTGTTCCACCCTCTCGATATGCCCTTTCCTATAAAGTTTCAAACCCGAAGATGGGCTGATCTTCCTGACTTTGAATCGCCCCAAATTTACAAACCTGATAACAGAGATGACAGCCTGGACATAAAGTAGGTTCAATATAGGCGATCCCTTTGCGTTTCTTCCCATCGGAGGTCATCGTCATCTCTCCTTCTACCAAATGGTAAGAAATAGCTGGACACCCTAAGCTCACACAAGTCTTGCAACCAATACATTTCGTGGAATCCACTCGGAGGGGGTGATTAAATTTCTTAAAAGCCCTCCGGAGGAGCATACAGGGGCCCTCACTGATGACGAGAGAAGGCTCATCCTTTTCAATCTCTTCTTGAAGGACTCTCTCGGTTTCTTCCAAATTCCATGGATTTATTTTCCTTGGATTTTCAATCCCGAGGGCCTGACCCAATTCGATAAAATCGATTTGATGGGTCTTCTCTCCTCGAATGGTATATCCTGTCGCCGGATGCTCTTGTTGACCTGTCATTCCGGTGGTCCGATTATCCAAAATGATCGTGGTCACATTGCCCTTATTATAAATCACATCAATCAGAGGATGAATCCCGGCATGAAGGAAGGTTGAATCTCCAATCACGCTTACAATCTTCCCTCTCCCTTTTTCTCCTAAGGCCTTTGCCATCCCATGGGAACTTCCGATGCTTGATCCCATACACACATTGCTATGGATCGCGTTTAAAGGCGGATAAGCAGCCAGGGTATAACACCCAATATCTCCTGCAGTAAAAACTTTCAACTTCCTCAAAACATGCATGACCCCCCGATGTGGGCATCCCGCACAGAGATTAGGTGGCCTGGGGGGAAGGGCCTCAGTCCATTGAGACTTAGGAGGCCTAAACTTTCTCCCTAAGATTCCCTTCTCAATGATTAAGGGATTCAACTCACCACAAATAGGAAAGAGATCTTTCCCCCCTTTGGGTTTAAATCCCATAGCCCGGATCGTATCCTCCAGGAAAGGATCTAATTCTTCAACAATATAAACCCTCCTCACCTTCTTAAAGAATGCTCCAATGAGATTTCTGGGCAGGGGCCAAACCATCCCCAATTTGAGATAGGAGTAGTTTGGGAAGACCTCTTTGGCGTATTGATAGGAAATCCCCGCCGTGATGATCCCAACATTGGGATCATTGATCTCCATTCGATTCTCTGAAAACCCTTCTGCAAATTCCTTCAATCGAAGCATTCGTTCTTCCACGATCCTATGTCGAATCCTGGCATAGGAAGGCAACATGGTGAATTTCTCTGTCTGTTTCCTGATTTCAATTGAAACGGGAGGAATCACCGGTTCTCCCAATTCCACAATGCCTTTGGCATGGGAGATCCGAGTCACACTCCTCAGCATCACAGGGGTATCAAATTTCTCACTCATTTCGAAGCCTAATTTCATAAAATCCTTTGCTTCCTGACTATCACTGGGTTCAAGCATTGGGACTTTTGCAAATCGGGCATAATGACGGTTATCCTGTTCATTCTGAGAGCTATGAAGTTCAGGGTCATCACAGGTGACCAGAACTAATCCCCCATTGACCCCCACATAAGAGAGGGTCATGAAAGGATCAGCAGCTACATTGACCCCAACATGTTTCATGGAAGCCATGGCCCTTGCCCCAGCTAAAGATGCTCCTGAAGCCACCTCCAAGGCTACCTTCTCATTCGGTGACCACTCAGCATAGATCTCTTTGTACTCCTGCGCAATGGTCTCCATGATCTCAGTACTTGGCGTTCCTGGATAGGCCGCAGCCACTTTTACCCCAGCTTCAAACGCCCCTCTTGCAATCGCCTCATTTCCACTCATGATCTTTTTCATAACCCACCTCATTACCAATTCGATTAGGGAGAATACTTAACTTAGTTTCAATTATTTCTCAAGCACAGAGATCTTTCTCAAGATGATATTAGAGAATGAGGATTTTGGAGACATTCTCAAGAAATTCTTGTAATGTTCCATCGCTTCTTTATTCTTCCCTAATTTTTCATAACATCGTCCAAGTCCTAAATAAGCCGGGCCTGTCTGGAACTCTTCATTTAATTCAAGGATCTTTTGATAGGTATGGATTGCCCTCTCATAATCTTTTTTCCCTTCATAAGCATAACCCAAACCCTCTAAGGCGAAGGAGCGGTAAAGTTTCTCTTTCCCCATCTTATGGAGAAAGGCCTCATAAGCCTTAATGGCCTCATCAGTCTCTCCTGACCTGAGATGAAGATTTCCCTTATATAAGAGGGACCATTTTCCTGATAACGTTCCTGGAAATTTTGAAATGATCTCGTCGAATTTTGATAAGGCCTTTTGGTAATCTTGGAGGGTTGCCTCTCGAGAAGGGGCATTAACCGTTTGATAGAGTTCGATCGCTATGACAAACATCTGATTGGCCTTCTCCTCTTTCTTCTTTTCCCAATTTTGATAAAAGAAAAACGTAAGGATCAAAATCAAGATAAGGATCACTCCTCCTGTAATGAATTTAGAGTGATGTACAATAAAGTGGTAGGCCTTTTCGGTAAAAGAAATAAATTCATCAGGTTCCTTCAACTTTTTCTTAATGATCTTTTTCGTCCTAACCATTTCAATCTACCTTCCCCCTTAGGACCCTCTTCTCTCCGATTCTAAGAGTGAATTTTATTTGATCGAAATATTCGATCAATGGAATGACAAATTTCCTCGAAACCCCAGCCATCTCTTTGAATTGAGCTGTGGTAATCTCTTTATGGGTTTTTAAAAATGAATGCAAGGTCTCCTTCAACTGCTCGAATGGAATTCGGTGAAAATAGATTTCATTTTTCACCTTAATCAATTCTCCTTCATAGACTAAATGTTCAAAAATAGCGCGAACCTCCTCCTCTTTCTCTGACCAATTCTCAGATAATTCCTTTGGAGAGGGAGGTTGAAGCCCCCCATTCAGGACAGCAGTCTTTATCCGATGTACCAACCCTTTCTCATCGATGTTCAATATTTGATGCTCCGGAAGCCTCAGCTTATCTTTTTCAAGGATTATTTTTCCAGACTGGATAAGATCCTGGATGAGGTTTTGAAAAAGTTTTACATCCACTTCCGGTGGCAATTTGGTCCTTAACTCCTCTTTGAACAATCCCGATTTCATAGGGAAGCGTTGATGAAATTCCTTTACCTGGTTTATCACCCTATCTTTTAGTTCTTGATAATGACTCTTTTCAATCACCTTCATCCTCTCAGGATCAATGAATAAGAGCTCTCCTCTTTGAACAAGAGATCTGAGGATCGATTGAATCTCTTCGGGGGGCATATCGACTCGATTGAGGAGATCCTCCAGGGTCGCCCCCCCCTTTCCAGAATGTAAGATATGGTAGGTGAGAACCTGTTCTCCTGGTGCCTCTCGAAGAAGGGTTAATCCAGCGATCACAGATGAAGAAAATCTCTTATGCTTACTGGGATGGCTGTCTAAGACTATCCCCCCGCCAATGGTTTGAATCATTGAGGTTCCTCTGATGACAAAACGGTCATGGGGCAAGGCAACCACAGGCCGCTCTAATTTTAATTGGACAAAGGCCCCTTCCCCAGGAAATAATTCCTCCCGATCCAAGAGGAAAATCGAAGCATTGGTGAGGGTCGTACCAATATGGAATCTTTGTTTACTCTGGTGCTTGAGGGGATGCGAGGCATGAGGGAGGTATTCGAGATAGGCATCAATCAATTGGGTGGGTTTAAGGGTATGGGGATGAGTCAGGACATTTCCCCTTTCAATGAAAGAGGTTTCAATCCCCAAAAGGTTCACTGCAGCTCTTTCCCCTGCAACCACTTTTTCAACATTTTGATTATAGGCCTGAAGATTTCTTACCTTTGCCTCTAATTTAGTTGGAAGAATTTCTACGGCCTCACCTTGAGAAAGATTCCCAGAGATTACTGTCCCTGTCACAACTGTGCCAAAACCCTTCATGACAAAAACACGATCGATCGGTAGACGGAATAGACCCTTGGATGACCTTTCTTCAACTTCTTGTGAAAGACGATCAAGGGTAGAGAGAAGTAAATCCATCCCCTCACCGGTTATTGAAGAAACGGTCAGAATCGGAGCCTGATTTAAAAATGTCTTCTTGACCATTTCCGATACTTCTTCTCTGACTAAATCAATCAACTCCTGGTCCACCAAATCAATTTTAGTCAGAACAACCAACCCCTTTTTTACATTTAAAAGCCTACAGATATCTAAATGTTCTCTCGTTTGGGGCATTACACCTTCATCTGCTGCAATCACTAATGCCACCAAATCAATTCCCCATGCCCCAGCGACCATATGCTTGACAAACTTTTCGTGTCCTGGAACATCGATGATGCCTAATCTTATTCCAGAAGGCAGATCTAAGAAGGCAAATCCTAATTCAATGGTAATCCCTCTCTCCTTTTCTTCCTTTAATCGGTCTGTATCAACACCTGTGAGAGCCTTCACAAGAGAGGTTTTCCCATGGTCAATATGTCCGGCTGTTCCCAAGATAACATGTTTCATAGATCGAATCGGATCATATCGAATTAATTAAAAGATAACAAAAAGATGATCTTCTTTCAATTTATTAATAAATATTTTTCCCACCTTGTATAAATTGGCGATATTGTGTATTTAGATAAAAGTCCATTCCTGTGAGGCCTAAAAATATTGAATAAAAATGACTCGTGCTTCTCTATGACTCAATTTTTCTACGTTCTCCACGAGAGTATTTATTTTATATTTAATGGATCTGGCTCTCCGAATGCGTATCTATGCAATGATTGAAATGGCAATACGAAGAGGGCATTATGAACCTTAAATGCAGAGAAATCAATGTTTACAAGATTGATTTCTTCTAATGTTAAAAACCTGTGGAAAAAAATGTTTTTAAATAAGATACTCCTTCAATTCCATTAAAAAAAATAGTTTTAGAAGCAGGCCTCACAAAATAACTATAATATTTTCAGGTACTTATAAATTAGTTATTTTCTTATACAAAACCACAATATCTTGTGGTCTTATAAAGATTCCCATAAACCTCAATGTTAATAACTTGTGTAAAGGTTCCCTTTAATGGATGTGATAGTCCAGTTTTATTAATAAAAAGAGGGAAGAACTTTATTCTTCCCTCCAAGGTCTTTTTGAAATTTATTATTGATCTCTTTAGGAATTATTTTATTGCATTTCTTAAAAGATTCCCTGCTTTGAACTTTGCTACTTTGGTTGCAGGGATTTTAATCTCCTTTCCGGTTTGTGGATTCCTACCTGTCCTCGCTTTTCTCTTGGCAACGGAGAAAGTCCCAAAACCAGTTAAAGTTAACTTGTCTCCTTTTTTCAATGCCTTCGTCACTGTGTTGCAAAAAGCATTGAGGGCCTTTTCAGCTGCTGCCTTAGAGATTTTAGCCTCCTTTCCTATACTGGCTACCAATTCTGCCTTTGTCATCTAAATCACCTCCTTTTTCTGGAAAATTTTTCTAAGAAGAAAATTCAGTGCTTGTTTAAAACGATGGGAATCATAAATCATAAACATTTTAAATGTCAAGAAATTATTTTAAGAAATTTTTATTATTTTTCCTTCAAGGGCAAGGAGGGCAGGCTCTCAACTTGATCCAATTGAGTATTGAATCGATCTAACCTTCTCCTTGCCTCCTCAAACTTATTGACTGCATTGTTGAGGTGTCTTCCTAACAATTGAAAGTCTTCCTGGAAGCTCCCGATCTCTTTCTTTAAAGCGGAAAGGGAAGTCAATATCTTTAAAGCCTCTTTCTCAATCTGGAAGCCCTTCAATCCGAGGAGGATGACTTGAAGATAAGCATAAAATGAATTCGGAGAGACCGGAATGACCCTCTTGGCTAAGGCATAATTCAAGATTCCCTTCTCTTCCTCAACGTTCTCTTCTTTTGTAATTGTTTCATAATAGACATTTTCTGCCGGGATATAAAGGAGTGCAAAATCATAGGTCCCTTCCTGGGGAAGGATATATTTACTGGAAATATTATCGATATGCCTCTTGACATCCCTATAAAAAGCCTTTCGGTAAGTCTTTCTTTCCTCCTCAGTTTTACATTCAATGAGTCTTCTAAAATTGTCAAGGGGAAACTTCGAATCGATGGGAACAAGCTTTCCTCCTATTCTCAACACCGCATCCACCCTTTCTCCGCTTGAGAACATATGCTGAAGGGTAAAGAATTCAGATGGAAGGATCTGGGACAACAATTCTCCTAAAAATTGCTCACCCAATCCTCCCCTAAGTTTAGGAGGACGCAGGATCTCCTGAAGAGTAGAAATATTTTTACCGACTTCATGGATCTGCTCACTTGTTTTGGATAGCTCGCCCAGTCTCTCCCTCACCTGGTTCATCACTTCGCTCGCACGATCTAATCGCTCTCCAATCTGTCCACTAGAATTTTGGAGTTGCTGATTCACCAGTTGAAGGTGCTGGTTCACCTGCTCATTGATCATCCGAAGTTGTTCTGTGAGTAAAGAGATATTCCGATTGAGTCCATCGCTCATTTGACCTTGTAATTGCTCAATCTGATGGTTTATCATAGTCCATTCCGCCCCCCTCTTCCACCTCCTTTCTATCAGAAAAAAGAAGAAAAGAACAGCCGCAATGAACAGACTTAGGATGAGATAAAAGATGTCCATCCCTCTCCCAATTCAATTAAGGATGTTGAATGATGAGGTGACCTTCCACCCT
The DNA here is from genome assembly GCA_037441725.1 of Deltaproteobacteria bacterium. GTDB lineage: Bacteria > Desulfobacterota > BSN033 > BSN033 > UBA1163 > JBBIRT01. The sequence goes on from JBBIRT010000132.1 coordinate 7,175, forward strand.
TTGATCAATAAGATTCGAAATAAGGATGTTCCAGACGTTTTCATCCTGTATGTCTTCGACCAGGATGGGAAATTCTACTTTCATGGGACTCTTCCCTTGGAAGGCAGAAATTCCCTTTTGTATTCCTGTTTTCTTAAACGATAACCTAAGAGGGAAACCGAATCCCTCCCATCTCGCTTCAACTTTTATCTTCTCAGGGGAATCTTTGCTTCGAAGAAGATGGGGAGAGAAAGAAAAAGAGAATTCTTCTCTTCCTTGGGGTCCAATCCTAAAAGGGAAAATGATAAAAGTTCTTCTTAGGGTATTATTTTCAGGCTGGATATCGTTCGACGTTAATTTAGGAAAGATGGAAACACTGACCCTTAAGATTCCACTGATCCGGATTTGATAAGGAGGATGAAGGATATAATGATTCCCCAGATTGGCCTTCAAGGTTTCAGAAACCAAATGGTCAAATTCAGAGATCAAACGATTGTTCACATGAATTCGGACTCGAATCGTTGTCCCTCTCCATAGGTCAGATTCCCCTACATTGGAAAGGAGGATGGTGAGATTTAAATCCTCTGTCAATTGGAAATCCTTCACCATGATGTCAGGACCAATGGGTGGTCCCTCTAAAACTTTTTTGAGGAGATTATTCTCCTTATTCAATTCTTTGACCTCAGGTGAAAAATCAATATGAGCCTGAATTTCACGATGCCCTTTAGGGGTGAGGGGAGTGATCAAGGAGTGACTTTCTTGGGGTAAAAGTACGGGCTGTTTTAAAAGATTCTTTAAATGATAGCTTCCCTTTGATGTTCCATCAATCAATATATTTAATTTTCCTGTCTCAAGAGGAATCGGAGTCTCACCGATATTGGTAATGGAGACGACTAATTTTTTCTTCGAATCAATAAAAATATCATTGACCCTGAGGTCAGCATGGGCAAGGGAAGCTAACCTATCTTCTTTTTCCGTTTCTTCTTCGATCACTGGAAAAAAAACTTCCCTCCCTTCCAATCCCGCCTCTATTTTTTTATCTGTCTCAACCTTCTCTTCTTCCTCTCCTTTCTCGTTGATGGGGATATCTGGAAGACCCTGATTAGGTTTATCATTGGAGGAAAGATCCTCCGGAGAAGGAGACAGGGATTCGGAGGGGATTTCTGAAAAAGGGGGTTGAACGATTGGGGGAGGGGGTGACTGGATCGCGACTTGTCCAACACAACTGATGAGTAAGATGGAAGTGGCAACTATCCCTCTCACCTTTTTAGACATCAATAAAATGAAGCCTCCCAGGTGTCCAAAATAACGCATTCATTGATGAAAAGCAAGAAATATTTCCTTCTGAAAGTAATGCCTTACCTATTTGGAGAATTAGACAGGGATGTCGGAGAAAATTTTATAGTGGAAACCTCAGATTGTCCCATAACTACAGAATTCCTTAGTTAATGAAAGGCAAT
>JBBIRT010000133.1:0-8561 GCA_037441725.1 Deltaproteobacteria bacterium
GATATGGGCTGGATGGATGAGGAGGGTTATATTTACCTTGCAGGTCGTGGGGATGATATGATCATCCGAGGAGGGGAAAATATCTCCCCAGAGGAGGTTGAGAATGTGCTCCATTCCCATCCTAAGGTGGAAGAGGCCTCGGTCATTGGGGTTCCAGACCCTGAGTGGGGACAAGAACCTCGGGCCATTGTCGTATTGAAAAAAGGGGAGACCGCTACTGCTGAGGAGATCATGGAATTCTGCCGCAACAGACTGGCAGGATTCAAAAGGCCTCGATCTGTAGTCTTTATTGAGGCGTTGCCTCGTAACCCAATGGGGAAGGTCTTAAGAAAGAAACTCCGTGAAGAATATGGGAGGCCTTCATAATTTAGAATAAAATTTAAACAGAAAGAGGAGGGATCGAATCTATGGCGAATCAAGTTGGAAAGAGATATGTCTGTAAGAAATGTGGATCTGAATTTATCGTTACCCGGGGGGGCAATGGAACTCTCCATTGTTGTGGTCAACCCATGGAGTTAAAGAAATAGATGATTGATTTGGAGGGAAGAATCGATGAGTCAGCTGGGGAAGAGATATCGTTGTTCAGTTTGCGGCACAGAGGTCCTTTGTACAAAAGCAGGAGAGGGGACCCCTGCTTGTTGTGAAAAGGAGATGGAACTTCAGGAACCAAAACCTTTACCTTCATCCGATTGATCAATGGTTAATGGTTAAGGATTTTTTAGGTTCTTTTGCTTTAAAAGGAGTTGTTTTATCAGAGGGGCCTTCAGTTTAGAAAAAGAGGCTCTGATCGCTTCAGGTCTTCAGGCGAAAGATCAAATCGATGAGTATCTGAGGAAGCTTGATCAGATACTTCAATCGTTTCTTTTAAGGAATCCCCTTCCATCCGATCCTTATACGAAAGCCAAAGTACTTTTTCAATGGCTATGGAGAGAGAAACCTGCTCGTTATAAAACCCAAGGACACTACCGATTCAATCTTGTCATCGATGCCCAACTGAGTAAAGAGGTTCAGCATATCGGAAATTGCTTAGGCCTCACCCTTCTTTATAATTGTCTTCTTCGAAGGATAGGCATTCATGCGGAGGCCATCTATCTTGAAAATGCCTTTGAAATGGTTCCTCATGTTTTAACCCTCCTTCCGATTGAGAATTCTTTTATCGATGTTGAAAATATTTTACCTGATGGATACGATTATCAAGGACATCTCAACCATCCTTCCCGAATAAGGTGGGGAGATAAAGAACTGGTCGCTGATATTTATCATAGTAAGGGGAATGAATATTTTTATAAAAATGAATGGAATAAGGCCTTAGAGAATTATGAGATTTGCCTTCGTCTCAACCCAAATTATGAGAAGGCCCACCTCAATCAAGCAATTTTATTAGATAAGATTAGGATGAATGAAAGGAAAAAGAATGAAGGATCCTTTTGAGAAGAGGGAGAGGATCTCAAAAGGGGGAGAGAAAAGCCTTCTTCAAAATCTCCGAATATTGGATCTGGCTGATGAAAAGGCAAGTTTCTGTTCCAAGCTTTTGGCAGATATGGGAGCCAATGTGGTTAAGATTGAAAGACCTGGAGGAGACCCATCAAGAAGGATAGGGCCCTTTATTGGAAATTCCTTTAATCCTGAGAAAAGTCTATTTTTCCATTATCACAATACGAATAAGAGGGGTATTACCCTTAATATTGAACATCCGATGGGAAGGGAGATCTTTTTAAGATTGGTCAAACAAACCGATGTGGTTGTCGAGACGTTTCCTCCAGGATTCCTAAAAGGCCTTCAATTAGATTTTGAGATCCTAAATGAAGCAAACCCAAAACTGATTTTGCTTTCTGTGACAGGTTTTGGCCAGAGTGGTCCGAAGAAGGATGCTCCATCCTGTGATTTGGTGGCCTCTGCTTATGGAGGGCAAATGTATATTTCTGGGTCTCCCTCCACCCCTCCCCTAAAGCCCTATGGTGAGCAATCTTATTATACCGCATCCCTTTTTGGGGCCATTGGTATCCTTCTGGCCCTTAGAAAGAGAGAACAGACAGGAAGAGGGGACCAGATCGATATTTCACTCCAAGAATCAGTGCTATCAAGCTTTGCCCATGTGATGATTCGATATTTCCATGAAAAGATTATCACTCAAAGGCAAGGTAGCCTTTATGGAGATTATAGCTTTTTCATTCTGCCCTGTAAGAATGGCTATCTTCTCATGGCCCCTTTTCAGCAATGGGAGATGCTTGTAGAATGGATGGAGAGTGAGGGGATGGCTGAGGATCTCAAAGAGATGAAGTGGCAAGAAGAAACCTATCGCATTAGAAATTTCAAGCACCTCTTTGAAATATTGAAACGATGGACCGAGACTCATACAGTGGAGGAGCTTTTTGAAATCGGTCAGCTCATGCGCTTTCCATGGGCACCGATTTATTCCCCTAAACAGGTCTTAGAAAATCCTCAACTCAAAGAGAGGAAATTTTTTATCGATGTCGATCACCCTGAGATAGAGACTTCGATTCAATATCCAGGACCTCCCTATCGGCTAAGTTCCATTTCATTGCCCCGATGGAGACGTGCCCCCTTAATCGGAGAAGACAATAGGGCGATCTATCAGGGAGAGTTGGGCCTTTCTGATGAAGAAATGAAAAGGCTTTCTTCATTAAATGTGATTTAAGGATATCCCAATGGGTCAGTAAAAGGTAAACAGATGGTTGGACAGATCTTAGATGGAGTTCGGATCTTAGATTTTACCTGGATGCTGGCTGGTCCCTATACAACAAGGATTCTTGCTGATTTTGGAGCGGAGGTCATTAAGATCCAATCCGAAAAAACAGCTAAGGGAGCAGAATCAAACCTCTCAGCATACTTTAACGCTTGGAATCGTAACAAACGAAGCATCACCTTGAACCTGAGTCATCCAGAGGCAAGGGAGATCGTTTTAAAATTAGTTTCTATAAGTGACATCGTCATTGAAAACTTTTCGCCACGGGTCATGTCAAACTGGGGTTTGAATTATGAAGCATTAAGCAAGGTTAGACCTGATCTCATCATGGTTTCCATCTCAGCTATGGGGCAAACTGGTCCATGGAAGGATTTTGTGGCCTTCGGACAAACCATCCAAGCCCTTTCTGGAATGACCTTCTTGAGCTCTTTTACGAAGGATTCACCCTCCGGTTTAGGTTATGCCTATGCGGATGTCATTTCTGGTCTTTATGGAGCCATAGCTGTTTTGGCTGGTTTACAATATAGAGATCAGACTGGAGAGGGGCAATATATTGACCTTTCAGAATTGGAAGCTCTCTGCACCCTATTGGGACCAACCCTCATGGATCTCTCTGTTCATCATCAAGAAATTCTTCCAAAAGGGAATCGGTCAGATGATTTAATGGCTGCTCCCTATGGATGTTATCGCTGTTTGGGAGAGGATCGATGGTGTGTCATTGCAGTATTTAATGAGGATCAATGGGAAAATTTCTGTCAGGTAATGGGAAATCCAGATTGGACCCAGGAGGAGAGATTCTCGACTATCGCAAAACGGAAGGATCATTCAGAAGAATTAGATGCGTTTATTGGACAATGGACCATTCAAAGGAGGGCCGAAGAGGTGGTATTCCTTCTCCAGGGAAATGGGATTCCTTCAGGCATTGTTCAGGATGCCAGAGACTTAGCCAAAGATCCCCAATTAATTGAAAGGGGATATTTCCTCTCCCTTCGGCATCCTGTTTTGGGAGAGATGATTTCCGATGCCCAACCCATTCGATTTAAAAATCATTCAACCGCCCATTGGAAAGCAGCACCCTTACTGGGTCAGGATAATCGATATGTCTTCAGAGAATTGCTGGGTTTATCTGAAGAGGAATGGTCCTTCTATATTGAAAGAGGGGTTATTCAGTAGGTTATGTGGTATTAAAAAAATAACCAAAGGGGATCACCATGGATTTTAATTTAAGGGAAGATCAATTAAAATTACAAGAGACAGCAAAAAGATTTACTGAGAAAGAGATTGAACCGATCGCAGAGCAGATAGACCAGGAAGGAAGACTGCCTGATGATCTGATCATCAAGATGGGGAGAATGGGATTTCTCGGCATGGTCATTCCCAAGCAATATGGTGGGGGAGAGACAGAGCATCTAAACGTCATTTTAACCTGTGAGGCCATGGCCTATTCAGGAACAGGGGCATGGTGGCTTACTGCCTTTAATAATAGCATCCCTGAATCGATTGCTCATTTTGGTTCAGAAGAGATAAAAAGGAAATTCTTACAGCCCCTCTGTGAAGGTTCTGCCTATGGAAGCATCCAATTTACAGAGGAAGGGACAGGGTCAGATCCAACTTCTCTTCTCACCAGGGCCATTCCTCATGGGAGATTTTATATTGTCAATGGGATGAAGCGTTTTAGTACCTTTGGGGAGAGAGATGGATACGCTGTGCTCTATGCTAAAGATGAGAATGATCGATGCACTGCTTTCGTCATAAAGAAGAATGGGAAGGGGTATCAGGTGGCAGAGAGATGGAGGCTCATGGGTGGAGGGGGAATGGAGGCAGTGGACATTTATTTCAATGGCATGGAGATTCCGGAAGAGAACCTTCTCGGTGAGAAAGGAAAGGGCTTTGATATTCTATTACACTGGATTGCGACAGAGAAGATAGAACAGTGCAGTGCCTGTGTGGGGATGGCTCAAGCGGCTTTGGATGAGGCCATCAAATATACAAAACTGAGAAGGGTGAAAGAAAAGACGATGTCTGGAATGCAAGGTATCCAATGGATGCTGGCTGAGATGTATTCAAGAATTGAGGCAGCAAGGTGGCTGACTTATCGAGCAGCCTTTCTTCAGGACCAGGGAGAGAAGAACTGGATGACTGAGTCAGCCACGGCTAAGCTATTTGTCATGCCGGCCACCCTGGAGGGGGTTGAAATAGCCAGACGCATTCACGGGGCCTATGGCTACTGTAAAGAATTTAAAATTGAGAGGATCTATCGCGCCATTTCAGGAGCCACTGCCATTGCCACCGGCCTTGAAATTAACCGATCAATTGTAGGGGGATGGTTGGTCAAATAGTCCACACGATCTGCCCATCAAGGATGGTCATTTCTACTTTAAAATCTTTTATCTCATCGACTGGAGCCGTGGTTGGGTTTCCATTTAAAATGATCAAGTCTGCACACTTTCCAGGAGTAATCGACCCCTTCCACTTTTCTTCAAAGGATGCCTCAGCAGCCTTATGAGTGTAAAGGCTTAGGGCCTCCATGGGAGAGATTCCCTCTTCAGGTAAAACAGATTCACCCTTTTCAGTTCTTCGAGAGATAGAGGAATAGATTCCAATCAGCGGATTGACAGGAGACACAGGGCAGTCTGAGCTTCCTGCTATTTTGACCCCGTTGTTAATCAAGGTGAAGATTGGATAGAGATATTTCAACTCCGATTCTGAAACTGTCCTGAGATATCTCTCACCATGGAAATAGAGAAAAGAGGGTTGTGTGACAACCACAATTCCAAGGGAGGCCAGTCGTTTGGCTAGGGAGGAAGGACAGATAGCACAGTGTTCAATCCGATGCCGATGATCTGGCCGCGGGAATCTCTTTAAGGTAGATTCAATAGCCAAACAAGCCGCTTCAATGGTGGGCTCTTCCACCGCATGAAGGATTGCCTGAAATCCTGTTTGATGAATACGAAGAACCCATTCATTTAATTCTTTCTGGTCTGGGGTCACGTGGCCAGTGGTCTCATGGAGGATGATCTTGACTCCCCCGATGCTAAGCCTTTCTCCCTCCCCATTACCTGGAAAGGGTTGGCTCCTGTACTCATCAAATCCCTCCCTCCCTAATGACATGCGGACCCGAGGTTGAAGTAGATTTCTTTCCTTCCAGGATCGAAACCTCTCCCATCTTTCACGGTTATTATGGGAGGTGGCATCCTGAATTGAAGTCACCCCTGAGGAGAGGAGCTCTCGATTTGCCAGCTTGACCCCTTCCTCTAACTGTTTCTGTTCGATTGGTGGTATGAGTTTTGAAAGGTGGTCACTCATCCCGTAGAGGATCCCTGTGGGTTCTCCTGTTTGAAGATCTCGATCAATCATTCCCTCTGGTGGATCAGGAGTATCCTTAGAAATACCCACCAGGGTTAAGGCCAGGCTATTCAGGACATGGGCATGGCCTGAACGATGGGTAAGCTTGACAGGATGGATAGAGGTTGCCATATCCAGATCCCATTTTGTAGGATGGCGTCTCTCAGCAAGATAAAACTCATGATAACCCTTCCCTCTAATCCATGTCCCTGCTGGTAGGTTTTGTGAGGCCCTTCGAATCATGGACTGAATATCAGAGATGGAATGGATATGGTTTCGAGGTTCAAAATTTAAGGTTACCAGACTTTCCGCAAAACCATAAAGATGAAGATGGACATCAATAAAGCCTGGCAAAACCGTTTTTCCCTTACAATCAATCAGTTCTGTCTTTGGGTGAAGGAATCCTTTTATCGAGTCGTTTCCTGATACGGACAGGATTTTCTTACCTTGAATAACAACCGATTTGGCCCTCGGGAAAGAGGGATCCATCGTAATGACATGCGCATTGTAAAGAATCAGATCAACCATGTTTCTATTTTCACCTTTTTTAGGGTATCTTTCAAACAGGATTTTCCAAAAGGTTGGAGAGACTTGACAAGAGTTTCCTGATATGATACTGGACAAGGCAAAATCAAATGATGGATTCAGTCAGCAATGTATAAATCTTGAAGAGGAGGACGGATGGGAAAGAAGATTGTAATTTTAGGGACTGCCAATACCAAAGGGGAGCAATTGCAATTTCTAAGGGAGAGGATTGTTTCGAGGGGACATGAGCCCATTCTCATGGATCTAAGCACAGGAGGCCATCCTTCCATCCAGGCGGATATCCCTCCCCAGGAGATAGCCCAAATCATGGGAAGAAATTTTGAGGAGATCATCTCTTCGAAAGATCGATTTGATGTCACCCATACCATGAGTGTGGGGGCTCAACAGAAGGCCTTAGAGCTTTTATCAAAGGGAGACCTCCACGGCATTGTGGCCTTAGGTGGAGCCACCATGGCCCTGATTGGCTCACAGGTGATGTCAAAACTTCCCTTTGGAATTCCTAAGGTGATTGCCACACCTGCAGCCATGCCTGTTTATATCAGTAGATGGTTTGGAGCAATGGACCTGGTGGTTATGCAGCTCATTATGGAGATTGCAGGGATGAATGATCTGGTGAAGAATGCCATTGCTCAGGTGGCAGGGACCATCTCAGGAATGGTTGAGGAAGCCTATGATTACAAGGAATTGAAACTTCCTTACCCTTCCATTGCTGTCACTGAACTCGGCTTTTCAGATCAGTGTGCCAAATATGTTGAGCAACTCTTAACCGAGAAGGGATATCATGTCTATCCCTTTCATGCCCAAGGGATCAGCGATCGTGCAATGGACAGACTTATCTCACAGGGCTTTTTTGACGGAGTGATTGAGATTGTTCCAGCCGGCCTGGTTGAAGAGAGATTCAAGGGGAATCGGGCTGCAGGGATGGAGAGGCTTGATGCGGCTTTAGAACGAGGCATCCCACAGGTGTGGGCTCCATGCTGTTTAAATTTGACCGGTGCAGGCCCAACTAGGACAAACAGAGAGAAATACATTGCCTCGGGCCGGGTCCTAATGATTGACGAAATTCGAGCGATGACTCGTTTTCCAATGGATGAGCTCCTGATCGGAGCCAAACTCTATGCCGAAAAAATCAACAAGGCCAAAGGACCTATCAAGTTGATTGTTCCAAAGAAAGGTTGGTCCTCCTTAGATAGGGAGGGAAGTATTCTTTATGATCCCGGGGAAGATCAGATTTTTATAGAAGAGTTGAAAAAACACCTTCACTCACCTCTGGAGATCGAAGAAGTAGATTGTAATCTCGAAGATTTTGATACAGCCCGTGCCTTGGTCAATAGCATGATCCAATTCATTGAAGGGAAGAAAAAATAGGAAAGAGGAGGAGTTTTAGGGATGGACTTAACAGGGAAGGTGGCCCTTGTCACGGGAGGGGGTCGAGGGATTGGACGAGCTACTGCTTTGGCTCTTGCAAAAGCAGGGGCAGAGGTGTTGGTCAATTATCTTCAAAACCATGAGGCAGCCAGAGAGGTCGTTGAAAAAATTCAGGCTTTGGGTAAAAAGTCAATAGCGGTTCAAGCCAATGTGGCCAGTCGGTCTGAGGTTGAAAAATTGTTTGAGCAGTTGGATAAGGTCTTTGGGAAACTCGATATTCTCATTAACAATGCCGGGACTGGAATCCCAAAGCCCTTGGAAGAGATCACACTGGATTTTTGGGAAAACATCCTTCAGATAGACCTGACCGGGCCATTCCTATGCACCCAAGCTGCTGCTCAAAGGATGATTCCGCGTAGATATGGTCGAATCGTAAATATCTCCTCGATCGGAGGGATTCGAGGGATGGGGATTGATCCAGCCTATAGCGCTGCCAAAGCAGGTTTGTTGGGACTTACCAAATCAACCGCCCGGTATCTTGGCCAATACAATATTACAGTAAACTCCGTATGCCCTGGCCCGATCGATACAGATC
>JBBIRT010000134.1:0-8533 GCA_037441725.1 Deltaproteobacteria bacterium
GTTTTTATCAAACTGGTCTCCTCCTATGGAATGGGTAAATCCTGGGGCAATGGAGTTTACATTAATATTATAAGGACCCAATTCCCGGGCCATCGCACGGGTGAACGCCATGATTGCCCCTTTTGAAGCCACATAATGGGGCATTCCTGGAACCCCCTCAAAGATGGAGGCAGAGGAGATATTGATGATCTTTCCCCCTTTTTCTTTCATATAAGGAAAGACGGCTTTGGTGCAATGGAACGGACCTGCAGTGTTGACTTCCATGACCCGCATACATTACTCAGTGGTCACTTCAGTGAAGGGTTTCAGGACGATTGTCGCGAATATCGCTGCATTGTTGACTAAGATGTCAATCGAGCCAAAACGATCAATGGCTTGCTTTGCCAAGACGTCACATTGATCCTGTTTGCTGACATCAGTCTTTACAAACATTGCATCACTCCCAGACTTCTTCACAGTTTCCACAACCTCTTTTCCATCTAAAACGTCACCAATGACGACCTTTGCCCCCTCTTTTGCAAACCCAATAGCAAAGGCCGCACCAATACCTCTTGAGGCTCCTGTAATGATGGCCACTTTCTCTTTCAATCTCATGTCTATTCCTTTCTTATAGGTTTTTTATGCTCTTCAATGGGATCGTTTATTTAGCTGACATTCCACCATCAGTAACGATGGTTTGACCGCACATGTAATTGGAGGCCTCTGAGGCCAGGTAAATGGCTGTTCCTTTTAACTCCTCTGGCTCTGCCATCCTCTTCATAGGGACGAATCCCTTAACGGCCTTAATGAGTTTGGGATTATAGGAACTTCCCCCTCCCAAATTGGTACGATAGAAGCCAGGGCAGATGGCATTGACATTAATCCCCAAGTGGGCATATTCAAGACCGAGTTCGCGAGTCAAATTGACGACCGCTCCTTTTGCAGCATTGTAAGCCGGTACCGGCATAATGCTGGAAGATCCTGTCAACCCCCAAACAGAGGCGATATTGATAATCTTTCCACTTCTCTGTTTTACCATGATCTTGAGGGCTTCTCGGGCACAATAAAAAACTCCCTGTAGATCAACAGCTAAAATTCGATTCCATTCTTCTGTAGTGTATCTGTGTAATGGCTTGGGTTGCTCTTCAGCAATCCCGGCATTATTAAAAAGGATATCTAACCTGCCAAATGTATCGATAGTGACCTTCATCATTCTCTTCACATCTTCCTCTTTCGATACATCACAGGTGACGGCTAATCCTTTCTTACCAATTTTTTCAATCTTCTTTACAGTTTTATTTAGACCTTCTGTATTGATGTCAGCACATACCACATCTGCTCCAGCCTCGGCCATCGCTTCGGCAAAGCTGACACCCAATCCACTTGCTGCTCCTGTGACCAGGGCAACCTTACCATCCAGATTAAATGGTTTTGGATATGACATAATTGACCTCCTTAACAGTTTTTTATTAAAGAAAGCTTTTTCCATTTTAAGGGATGATTCCGCCTCTTCGGAGGGCATCCGTCATCATAGCCCCAACCACATCGACTACTGCGGTTCCTGCATCGATGACGAGGGCTGCTCCAGTCATAAATGAGGAGTCATCACTTGCGAGAAAGGTGCAAACACCTCCGATCTCAGGGGGTTGACCAAATCGCTGAAGGGGTAAAGCCTTTGAAATCATAGCAAAAAAGCTATCCGTATCCATCCCAAGGATCTTCCCAATCTGGCCAAATTCCTTCTCTGTCATATCTGTCTTGATCCCACCAGGGCAGACCGCATTACAGCGGATCTTTTGTGGGCCGTAATCGAGGGCAACCTGTTGGGTTAACATGATGAGTCCTGCCTTAGAGGTACAATAGGCTTGAAAAAGGGGGAGGGAACGGAGACCTCCAACAGAAGCAATATTGATGATGGATCCACCACCTGCCTTGATCATGTGGGGGATGGAGGCCTTTATGAGAAGAAAAGGGCCGGTCAGATTAACATCAAATACCTCTTGCCACTCCTTTAAGGAGAGATCCGCCACAGGCACTTGTGAGCTAATCGCAGCATTATTGACTAAGATATCTAACTTGCCACCAAATGAGACTGTTTTTTCCACCATTTGAGCTACATCTTTTTCTTTTGATACATCTCCTGGAAAAGTGGTGATGGTTCCTTTGGGGAGCGATTGAGCTACTTTATCGAGGAGCTCTTTACGACGTCCTGTGATACAAACCTTTGCTCCTTCTTTGACAAATCGCTCAGTGATTGCAGTTCCAATTCCAGTCCCTCCTCCAGTGATCAGTGCAACCTTTCCCTCAAGTTTCATCTTTTCTCCTCCTTCGAAAGATTAGATGGTTTCGGTTCCAAAATAATACCTTGCCAATTCGGTTAAGCGGAGCATCTGTCCTCCTACCACAATTTGTGTAATTTTCATATCCCTCAAAATCTTCTCAATCTTACCTTCTTTTGAATACCCATGGGAGCCTATCAGATCTAAAGCTCGATTTACCACACTCCATCAAAGATTGCTCACGGTGTTTTGGCAGGCACTGACGACGGCTATCGTTTTCATTTCCCAGGGGGGACCATAGATCTCAGGATGGTCCAATCTTTCGGCCACATAGAATAAATAAGCTTCCGCAGTAAGGATATCGCTGGCGATCTGTCCTAATTCGTGGACCATCACCCCATGTTCTTTCATGGGTTTGCCTCCAATCTCCCTATGGTCTATATAATCCTTGATTATCTCATAGGCCCTTTTCATCATTCCGAGAGGAAAGGTAGCAGAGGTCAGTCTGCCAATGGTAATATTAGCCAGGACCGATTTAATTTCATCTTCAGGGTCTTCGTGGCCACGGTTTTCTTTCGGGACCCTTACATTGTCAAACCATATATCCCCATTGGTATCCAGGCTGGCCCCCATAGTCCGATAAGGGGTGCTCGTTGTCACACCAGGTGTATCCGCAGAGACAAATATTTGAGCAATATTTTTGGGGAAACTCTGTCCCTCTACAACACAGAGGACTCTAAACATTTTTGCCTCTCTGAAGGCAGAAGGCCAGCGTTTGTGTCCGTTAATGACCCATTGGTTTCCTTCTAAACGTGCTGTGGTTTTTATCTGGGAGCCTTTCAATCTGATATCCTCAACCGATCCTCCTGCATGGGGTTCAGTAATTGCACTGCAAATCATATATTCTTTATCCCCACATAGTAAAGGTGCCAATTTCCTTAGGAGCGGTTCATTTATCTTGGGAAGGGTGATGGCAGCAATAGACCATCCATCAATAAATGCAGTACAAGCAATTCCAAAATCTCCCCTGGACACCTCCTCTACTGTGGCACACGCATCCACCGTTGAACCTCCACCAGCCCCTCCAAATTCAGGTGGGATAAAAGATTTTTGAAGCCCTAAATCAATCAGTAATTTTCTCCAGAGATCATGAACGAATGTATGCTCTTTCCTTTCTGTCCAATCTCAGTAGTCATCAAATTCGTCCTCATGGGGTAGAATTTCATTGTTTACGAAATCCCTTAATGATTTGCAGAACATTTTGGTTTCTGGAGAGATTAGGTGTTCGGGTTTCAGAAAGTCGTCACTCCCTTTAGCTCTCCCCATCCCTAATTCTGTGCCAAAGATCATTTTTACCTCCTTCTGGAATCAATTCTTTAAAATTCTAAATTCCAAAACATTTTTTACATGGATCCAATTTCTTCTCACTCAAATCATATTTATATGAGGTCCCTTTCTAATAAGTAATATATTTTGGTAAGAAGGTTGCAATCTGAGGGAAGATCAACAATATGATCGTAATGACGAACAAAGCGATCAGGAAGGGAAATATCCCTTTAAAAATTGTCTCGAGGGGGACATCAGGAGAGATCCCCTTAATGACATATACATTGACCCCCACCGGTGGAGTGATGACTCCCATTTCGCCCATGATCACAATCATGACTCCAAACCAGATTGGATCGAAACCTAACTTTCTCACAACGGGGTAGAAAATTGGGACAGTAAGCACAATGAGAGCCATGGAATCCATAAAGCATCCACCAATGAGATAGATGATAATAATGACGATAATGATGGCCATTGATGGTAAGGGGAGCCCTCCAAGCCATTCAGCCAGGACAAAAGGAATTCTTGTAACCGCCATGAAATGACCAAAGATAGTTGCCCCAGCAATAATAAAGATGACCATACAAGAGGTTCTCAGGCCCTCTTTGCCTGCCTCAAAAAACGATTTCAGGCTGAGTTCCCTTCGGGCTAAACCAATGATCAAAGCCCCTCCTGCACCAATGGCGCCAGCTTGAGTTGGACTGAACCAGCCCAAGAATAAGCCTCCAATGGCCAAAAGAAAAAGGGCAAGCGTTTCAATGATTCCTGTGGTAGCACGAAACTTATCTTTCCATGTGGTGGAGGGCCCTGGAGGGCCGATCATTGGATTGCGCCAGCATAAAATAGCAATGGTTATTGCGAAGAGGACACTCAGGATGATTCCAGGTATTACCCCTGCAATGAATAGTTTGCCAATGGATTGCTCAGTTAATATTCCATAAACAATAAATACAGTACTTGGCGGGATAAGGATACCCAGAGTCCCTGCAGCAGCCACTGTACCTGTAGCAAGGGTGTCATCATATTTGTACTTTTTCATCTCTGGAAGGGCAATATGGCCCATGGTTGCTGCTGTTGCTGTGCTTGATCCACAGATAGCCCCAAATCCAGCACAGGCAAAGACAGTGGCAATGGTCAGGCCACCCCGAAGCTGACCCAGCCAAGTATAGGCTGTTTTATATAATCTTTTACTAATTCCAGAAGCAAAGGCAAAGGTTCCCATAAGGATGAACATTGGGATTACACTCAATGGGTAGGAAGAGAATGTTTCATAGATATCACGGCTTAAGACGCTAAACGCTGCTTTTGGTGTACTTAAGTAAGTAAAACCTAAGAATCCAACTAAAGCCATGGCAAAAGAAATATGCATTCTGAGTAAAAAGAGTATTACAAGAAGAATGATACCGACAACGCCTGTTGTGATAGGGCTCATTCTTGGACTATCCTTTCGATTGATTTAAGGAAATTTGAGAATAGAATCAAAATAACAGGGACACTGGCAATAGCAATCCCATAAGCAAAGGGGAAGTAGGGGATATCGGCTGTCTGGCTCATCTCGCCTGAGGTTTGAAAGGAATAACCCAGTTTGAAAAGTTGCCAAATAATCAAACCGAAGAGGCCCATTTCAAGGAGCAAAACTAAGCTTTCTATGACCCCTTGGGCACGTCTTGGTATCCGAACGATAAAGAATTCTACCTGGATATGCCGACCAAGAATTAGTGACATACTGGCAGCAAAAGAAATGGCCACTATTTGTGAAAGCATGACAATGTCGATGGCACCAAAGAGACGCCATTGAAAAAGTTTTGCCCCCACCACATCAATACAGGTGATAACCATCATTAGCAACATCCCAACCAGTCCTATCCACTCAAACCAGCTACTTAGTATGTTGTTAAACTTTTTAAATTTTATTAACATCGAGCGGTCCCTACCCAAATGATTGGGGTGCAGGGTTTTTCTCCTGCACCCCAATCACAAGATTGTTAATAGAGGGTTCATTTTTTTAAAGCCTCGGGTTTTACCTCTGAAGGTCCGGCAACGGAAGGGATACGTAATTCTATCTGTTTTTTTAACCAATATTCGGAACGGTCTCTAATAAATTTGATCCAGCTCTTCACTTCTGATTCAGAAAACCCTTTCCCGACCATGGTTTTTATATAATTATTGATGACAGGTTCAACTGCTGCCTTCCACCTTTCTGCCTCCCTTGGAGTCAGTTCAATAAATTCGACTCCCTTTTCCAGGCCATAAGCTTTTCCAGCAAAGTCTACATTATTCCACATTAAAATATATTTTTCTTTATATTCGTTAACGAGGTTATCAAAGATGGTTTTAATGTCAGGTGGCAAATTGTTGTAGCTATCCTTGTTCATCGCAAGATAAAATGGGTAAGGGTTTGTGATCTGCCAACAGGAAGTAGAATATTTTACTACCTCGGCAAATCTGAAGGTTTTGAGAGTCTCGAAATTGGAAGCCTCCCCATCAAGCACTCCTTTAGAGATTGCATCATAAACTTCAGGCATCGGGGTGGGAGCAGGGGTTGCTCCAAGTGCCTTGACCACATCCCCAGCCACTCCAGGTGCTCTTAAGGTGAGGCCTTTAAGATCTTCTAACCTGCGAACGGGTTTTTTTGCTGTAGCTATGGCACTTGGTGTAGAGGTATTCATCCAGAGTATTTTGACCTTATCAAATTCCTTAGGTTTAAATTCTTGGTAAAAATCATTGAGAGCATGGCTGCTGACCCAAGCGGTGGGATATCCAAGCGGTAACCCAGCGACTTCTGTAACGGGCATACGACCTGCAGTATAATAAACATGAGAATAACCGATATCAGCAATTCCGCTTACTATCCCATCAAACATCGCTGTACTTGAAAGCAAAGATTGTGCAGGGTAGTAGTCTACCTTCACCTGACCATTCGTTCGTTTTTCTAATTCCCTGCAAAATTCTTCTAAAACAGTGGACTGACTCGCTGGTGCAGGAAAGTAATTGGCTACCTTTAGTCTTATCTCCTTTGAATGGGCCTTTTCAGAAGATAGGGGTACTAGTATGAGCCCTACGCAAAGGATAATCCATAAAAACCCTAATGCTTGTTTATGTTTCATTGATCGTCCCTCCTTTTTATAAAAATTACAAAATCAGATTATGAAACATTCTTAAAAACTTCCTCACCCCCTTTCCGTAGCCTTTTATTAAAATTTTAAGTACGAAAATATTATAGAAATATTATTAAATTGTCAAGACAAATGATTCCCTCTTTAACTCAGACATTACCCCTCTTTATAATGCTTCACTGAAGTGGGAAACCCTATCAGAATCAGGCAGGAATATCTCCGAAAATTTTATAAAGCAGAGCACTTCAAATAGGGGTTGGTAAAATTATATCATCCAACAAATCATTGCCTTCCCGTGTTTAAGGAATTCTGTAGTTATGGGACAAGCTGGGGAGAAAATGAATCTTGAACCAGCTGAAAATATATGAATGAATGCTTTAGGATTAATAAGGATTTGAACCTTTTAATAGAAAAAGATCTATACTCTCAATATATGTATAGCCACAGCCCCAGATTCCAGACCTGATACCTCTCCTCCTGCTACGTGGGCTAATCCAACCTTTGCATCCTTGACTTGGCGTCTGTCTGCCTGGCCTCTAAGCTGCCAAACGATTTCAGCAATTTGGGCAACCCCTGAAGCACTAATGGGATGGCCTTTGGATAGGAGACCCCCGCTTGGATTCACAGGTAGCTTTCCTCCTAATTCTGTAACTCTATCTTCAATCAATCGAACTTCTTCACCCCGTTTACAAAATCCCAGTTCTGCATAGTGTTGTAACTCATTTACTGCAAAGGCATCATGGAGTTCGCATACATCGATATCTTCTGGCCCTATCCCTGCTATTTCATATGCCCGGTTCGAACATTTATAGGTCATGTCTGAAAAGGTAATATCTTCCCAACGAAAGGAATAGTCTCCGCTGAGGAGTACGGAGGCAGAAATCCGTACAGGTTTATTTGTAAATTGATTAGCTATATTTGAAGAAGCTAAGATGACGGCAGCAGCACCATCTGTGGCCGGGCAACATTGTAACAAGGTAATAGGTTCACAGATCGGTCTTGAGTTGATGATTTCTTCAATGGTCAACTCTTTCTTATATTGGGAGTAGGGATTTAAGCAGCCATGGTGATGATTTTTTACGGAGACTTTGGCAATCTGCTCCAAAGAGATTCCATACTGGTCCATGTATCTTTTCTGAGAGAGTGCAAATCTGGCAACCATGTTCATTCCTAATTCACCTGTCAAATCCCCTTTTGCTGGGGGGATCAGCTTTCCAGCAATGGGGCTTGTGGGCATCGATTCCACGCCAATGGCTATTCCTATATCATAGAGGCCTGAAGCAATATCCCACCATGCCCTCCTCATCGCAGTTGCTCCGCCAGCACAGGCATTTTCAACATTGGTCAACTCAATACTGGTGATCCCTACTTCTCCTAAAACGGCCTGTCCGATGACCATCCCTCCATAAAGATTGGCACAATAGGCAAATTGGATCTCTTTCGGATTGACTCCTGCATCCTGAATGGCTGCCCATGTGGCTTCTGCTCCGAGTTGATAAGGTAATTTGTCAGGAAATTTACCAAAGATCGTGCTTCCCACCCCAATGATCGTAACCTCTCATTCTTTTTATGCACCTCCTATTTTCCCCAGAGAACCATGAAACTTTAGCCCTTTGTAAATTGCATCGTAAATAAGATTTCGTCTTTCGTTGTAATACCTCACTTATCCAAGGGATCAGGCAGGGATGTCGGAGAAAATTTTATAGCGGAAACCACAGCTTGTCCCATCACTACAGAATTCCTTATGCACTGGTAGGCTATGATTAGTTGAATGAAATGACTTTTACCAACCCCTCTTTGAGGTACTCCGCTTTATAAAATTTTCGGAGA
>JBBIRT010000135.1:0-8519 GCA_037441725.1 Deltaproteobacteria bacterium
TGGGAACTTCTTATGACATTGATTTTGTTGACGAACCCAAATTTGATGGGCTAGCCATTGAGCTCGTCTATGAAAGAGGACAATTCACCATCGGTTCTACGCGTGGGGATGGAATCAATGGTGAGAACGTGACACAAAATCTCCGAACCATTCGAACGGTTCCCCTGCTGTTGATTCGAAAAGAGATCCCTGTGCCAGAACGATTGGAGGTCCGAGGCGAGGTCATTATGCAAATTAAGAAATTTAAAGAACTCAACCTCAAGCGAGAAGAGGCAGGAGAGCCTCTTTTCGCTAATCCACGTAATGCAGCGGCTGGCTCGGTACGGCAGCTCGATCCAAAGATCACAGCAGAAAGACCTCTCGAAATCTATTTCTATGGCTTAGGCGAGGTGAGGGGGTGGACTTTTAAAACACAGTGGGAGATCCTACAAACCCTTCCAAAGTGGGGCCTCAGAACCAATCCTCACACTCGGAGATGTAAAAATATCGATGAGGTACTGGAATATTATCACGAGATGAACGAAAAGAGAGAATCTCTTCCCTATGAGATCGATGGGACAGTAATCAAGGTTAACCGCCTCGACCTCCAACTTAGACTTGGAGAGATTGCCCGTAGCCCCCGTTGGGCATTGGCCTTTAAATTTCAACCCAAACAGGAGACAACCAAAATCCTGGATATCATTGTTCAGGTAGGGAGAACCGGAGCTCTTACTCCGGTCGCTGTGATGGAACCGGTGAAGGTTGGAGGAGTTGAGGTCAGTCGA
The DNA here is from genome assembly GCA_037441725.1 of Deltaproteobacteria bacterium. GTDB lineage: Bacteria > Desulfobacterota > BSN033 > BSN033 > UBA1163 > JBBIRT01. The sequence continues at coordinate 765 of JBBIRT010000135.1, forward strand.
GCCACCCTTCATAATCAGGATGAAATTGATAGACTCGATGTAAGAATTGGAGATACCGTCATCATCCAAAGGGCAGGAGATGTGATCCCAGAGGTCGTCCAGGTAGTCAAATCGAAGCGATCAGGCAAGGAAAAAAAGTTTGAGATGCCATCTAAATGCCCTGTATGTCATGCAGAGGTAATAAAGGAAGAAGCCATCCATCGATGTATTGGTTTGGATTGCCCTGCTCAATTAAAGGGAAGGATTAAGCATTTTGCCTCTAAACGGGCGATGGACATCGATGGCCTCGGGGTCAAATTGATCGATCAACTTGTTGATAAGGGATTGGTCAAAGATATTGCCGATATTTACTATATTAAAAAGGAAGAACTCATTGAATTAGAGCGGATGGCAGAAAAATCAGCCCAAAACATTATCGATGCCATTGAGAAAAGTAAAACCAAGCCCTTATCAAAATTTCTCTTTGCCCTTGGCATTCGCCATGTCGGTGAAACCACTGCCGAAGACCTCTCTCACCATTTTCAAAAGCTTGATGATTTTTACCATCTCTCTGAAGAGGACCTCATGGGGGTCGAAGGCATTGGGCCTGAAGTGGCATCAAGTGTGTATCAATTCTTCAGAGATAAGAAAAATCGAGAATCAATTGAACGGTTGAAAAAGGCCGGAGTTAAAGTGATCGAACCCAAAGGAAAGGAGAAGGGGAAGCTTTTGGGTAAGACCTTTGTCTTCACAGGAACCCTAAAAGCCTTTGGGAGAGATGAGGCAAGAAACTTAGTAGAATCTTTAGGAGGACAGACCGCTTCAAGTGTCTCGAAGAAGGTCGACTATGTGGTCGTGGGAGAAGACCCTGGTTCCAAATTCAGTAAAGCCAAAGAGTTAGGGATTAAAACTTTGACCGAAGAAGAATTTAAGAATTTGATCAGTTAGGTTTAGTGGGATTGATTGGAAAAATCAATCAATCATAAAAGCTACCTTTATGGCTAACCTATTGATAAGTTAAATGCCTTAGGAGTAAAGATCGAGGCCATGACCAAAAAGGTGATCATCGATTGTGATGTGGGAGTGGACGATGCCTTAGCTTTAATCCTTGCTTTTCATTCGCCTGAATTAGAGGTCAAAGCAGTCACCGGAGTCAATGGGAATGTCCCCTTAGAAAAGGTATTTGAGAATATCCAGAAAGTCCTCTCTCTCATCCAACCTCTAATTAAACCGATGATTGCCAAAGGAGCTGACCGCCCTCTTTCGGGAGAGGCGATCCACGCCCATTCTGTTCATGGGGTAGATGGATTAGGAGGGGCTAAAATTCATGCGGAAACGGGAGAGCCATATTGGTCTCTCTCCCAGGATTCTTCATATGATCTTATCATCAAGATGGCTCTTCAAAATCCTTATGAGATAACCTTGATTGCAATAGGCCCCCTCACGAATTTAGCTTTAGCTATCCAAAAGAATCGAGAAGCCATGAGGAAACTCAAAGAGATTGTCATCATGGGAGGGGCTGTTCATACAAAGGGAAACATTACCCCTCACGCTGAGTTTAATTTCTTTTCTGACCCCTTAGCGGCAAAGATTGTATTCGAATCAGGTATGCCAATCACATTGGTCCCCCTTGACGTAACCCATCAGGTCACCTTAACTTCTCAATGGATGGAAGAAAAGGTAAAACCCATTGGAAATTCCTTTTCAAATTTCATGATTGAGGCCACTAGATATGACACTAATCTTCGTCAATTTAGAAATAAGGAACTCATCTATCTCCATGATCCCCTCGCTGTGGGGATAGTGATCGATTCCACTCTGGTGAGAATGGAGTCATTATCCCTCGATGTAAATTTCCAAGATAGGGAATATTATGGCCAGTTGACCGAGATCTCAGGTAAATCCAGCATTAACGTATGTCTGGAGGTTGATTCAGAGAGATTTTTAGATCTCTTCGTATCCAGATTGAGGTAAATCCCATCGAGGTGCCTCGGGCACCACAACAGGACAGCTCCCCCAGGGCTTCAAACCCGAAGGGTTGCTCTATACTGATGGATGAAAAGGATATGCCCAATAAAATTCTTGTTCTTGGCAATGCTAATTTAGATCTCATCTTCAAAATTCCGAGATTCCATTCTCCTGGAGAAACGATCCTCGCGAAGAACCTAACTACTGCCTTTGGTGGGAAGGGAGCAAATCAGGCCATTACCGCAAAGCGCTTGGGTGGAGACGTCCTCTTCATGACTAAGGTGGGAAATGACCACGATGGGAAATCTTATCGTCAATACCTGACTCGATATGGTCTTGATCCGAAACTGATCCTTAAAGACAGAAAAAATCCAACAGGGATGGCAGTGATTGAATTGACCCCAAATGGAGAAAATCGAATCATTGCCTCTCGTGGAGCAAACAGTACTTTATCCCTAAACGATTTAAATAGGCTCAAGCAATTTTGGAGAGAAATCAAGGTCTTCCTCACTCAATTGGAGATTCCGCTACCCACTGCAGAAAAAGGATTGGAGTTGGCCAAAGAACATGGAGCAACCACACTCCTCAATCCTTCCCCTCCAATACCCCTCCCATCCAATGTCCTCTCTCTAATAGATTTTATCGTGCCGAATGAGGTGGAAGCCCAGCTTTTGACAGGAATGAAGTGGGAACGAGCGCATGATATTCAAAAGATTGCAAAAAGATTACTTGAGATAGGGCCTAAAAATGTGGTGATCACCTTAGGTTCGAAGGGCCTCTTTTTCAAAAACAGAGATGAAGAATTTCGGATGAAAGCCTTCAAGGTGAAGGTTGTAGATACAACGGCTGCGGGGGATGCATTTCTCGGAGCTCTTGCCTTTGGCCTGGCTGAAAACAAATCAATTCGTGAAGCGTTAACATTGGCCAATGGAGCTGGAGCTCTTGCCGCCACAAGGCTCGGGGCCCAACCCTCCCTTCCCTCCAAAAAAGAACTCGACCTTTTTCTATCTTTAAAAACTACCCGTATAAAGTCATGACCTCCTAAACATCCTTTTCCCATTCCCCGTTCTCTAATGATTTTAGGGCATCCGATGTGGCTAACTCAACATGAACCCTCATTAACTCCTTCAATTTCGATTTATCTCTGTTTTCAAGCGTCAAAAAAATACTTGACAGGTTTTAAAAAAGATGTAAAATATTGGAACGTTGTTTCGTAATACGAAACGGATGTATTATGTTCCCTATTCAAAAAAAAGAGCCCAATAATCTTGTTCAAACTATAAAACGAATTTCTTTAATCCTCGATATGTTAGGACAAAGTCCTCAAGGGATCAGTATCCGTGATCTATCTGAAAAGATGAAACTTCCCAAAGGGACCACCCATCGCCTCCTCTCCTCTTTGTCCTATTTTGGTTATGTGAGGCAGGATCCTAAGACAAGAAACTATTTTCTTGGTTTTAAATTGATTGAATTGGGCAATATCCTCCTCAGCCAAATTGATCTCCGTAAAGAGGCCGAACCCTTCTTAAGAGAACTGGCAGAAAAGACTAAGGAGACTGTTCACATGGTCTTCCTGGATCGAAATGAGATTGTCTATATTGACAAAATAGAATTGAACCATAACCCCAGTGGGTTAAGGATGGCCTCAAGAGTGGGTCTTCGGATTCCGGCGCATTGTTGTGCAGTGGGTAAGGTCCTCCTCTCCCATCTAACAGAAGAGGAACTCAATCAAATGATTCATGAGAAAGGCTTATTAAAAAGGACAGAAAATACAATTACCAATCCTACCGAACTCAAGAAACATTTAAAGATAGTAAGAGCCCAAGGATTTGCGATTGATGATGAGGAGAATGAAAGAGGAATCCGATGTGTAGCCGCTCCCATCTATGATGAAAAAGGCAAAGCCGTGGCAGCCATTAGCATTTCTGGCCCAGCCTTTCGAATTACAAAGAAAGTCATCCAGGATTCGTTGAAAAAGGAGGTGATGGAAACAGCCAATAAGATCTCTCACAGGTTAGGATATCGGCAAAAGGGAAGATTCTTATGATCGGATTTTGGATTTTTAAATAAGTTAGGAGGAAAGATAAAAGGGAGGAGGCCTATGAAAGATTCAAGAAAATATATATTGAAGGGAGTTGTCTTTACGATTTTACTCTTGACCATCACCCTCTATGGGACCTTGGTGTTTGGTCAGCAGAAGTATGTTTTAAAATTCAACCATGTATTAAGTCCCAAAGAGCCTTATCATGAAGGATTTCTGAAATGGGCCAAGGCCGTTGAGGAAAGAACAAAGGGTGGCCTGAAAATTGAAGTCTTTCCAAGTGCCCAGTTAGGCGTTGAGGAGGATATCTTAGAACAAATCAGGGCAGGGGCCAATGTGGGCCAAAACACAGACTCAGCCAGGATGGGTAATTATGTTCCTGGAATCGCTTGTATGAATGGCCCCTATTTTGCTGAGACGATCGCAGAAGTTGAAAAACTGAAGAAGATGCCGACGGTTCAGGGTTGGCTTGATGAACTGGCGAACAAATTTGGTTTTAAAGTCCTTTCCTTTGGTTGGATCCAGGGTTATAGACATTTTTTTACAAATAAACCAGTCAGAACTCCAGAGGACTTAAAGGGTCTTCGCATCAGAACCCCACCGGCACCCATTTGGCAGGAATCTGTTCGGGCTCTCGGTGCAACCCCAGTTGCCCTGGCTTTTGGAGAGATGTATCCTGCCCTTCAGCAAAAGGTAATCGATGGAGTTGAGTTGGTCTATAACAACATTCCGGGTGGACGTTTCTATGAGGTTCTTAAGTATGTAAGCGAGACCGGGCATATCATGCTGGTTAACTTTGAAGTCATCAGTGCAAAGTGGTTTAATGCCTTACCTCCAGATTATCAAAAAATTCTTGTAGAGGAATGTGACAAAGCAGGAATGGAAACCTCTAAACTTATCATCGAAAAGCTTGAGAAAGAAGTCAAGGCAGACCTTATCAAGAGAGGAATGGTTGTTGTAGATCATGTTGATTTGGCTGCTTTTAGAAAGGCTGGGGAAAAGGCCTATGAGGTTTTAAAAATTGCAGACGTCAAAGCTAATGTATTTAAGGAACTTGGAAAAAAGTAGTTGGAATAAGGGTTGAGCCCATCACCCCCCTCCCTTCTGAAGGAAGGGGGGTGAATAAATCAAGGTAACCAATGAAAAGGATATATGAATACATCTGTAAAGGTGAAATATTTATAATTAAGATCTTTTTGGTATTTTTTGTGGGATTGGTATTCATTGCAGCAGCTACACGATACATGGGGTATCCAATTAATTGGTCAGTGGATATTGCTGTATGTCTTTTCGCATGGTGTACTTTTTTAGGTGGTGATGTCGCTTTAAGAAATAACAAACTCATGAATGTTGAGTTCTTTATCAGCAAACTTTCATTAAGAAATAAAAATTATATTGAACTAATAAATCTCTTTATCATTCTCATTTTTTTAATGGCACTCATAGGATACGGGATTAAACTCTCCTATACCACCCGATTTAGAGCTTTTCAAGGCATTCCGTGGTTTAGCTATACCTGGGTCACCATAAGTGTCCCCATAGGAAGTATGCTAATGATGATTACCACCCTAATCAAGATCAGGGAGAAATTGCTTAAAGGGGGCCAGAGAATTTCAGCTCCAGTAACATAGTCCGTATATCATTTTATCGCTGAAGTTAGAGGAATTAAAAGATGTTGTTAGTCTTTATCTTATTTATCATTTTTTTAGTGATGGGAATGCCTGTAGCCTTTGCCATTGGTATTGCAGGAACGGTTTTTTTTCTTCAGAATCCACAGATGCCTTTTACCATGATCATCCAACTTCCCATCTCCCAGACACAAAACTTTCCACTTCTGGCCATCCCCCTCTTTATATTTGCAGCTAACCTAATGAATGAGACAGGCCTGACTCAAAGGCTTATCAAGCTTGCAGGAGTGCTTGCCGGGCATATGCGAGGAGGTCTTGCACAGGTAAATGTTGTTCTAAGCACCCTTATGGGTGGAGTTTCAGGCTCAGCCATTGCCGATGCTGCTATGGAAGCCCGTATCCTCGGAACAGAGATGATTAAAAAAGGCTTTTCCAAGGGCTTTACTGCCTCTGTGACAACCATTACCGCCTGTATCACTCCGATCATTCCCCCAAGCATTGGGCTGATCCTTTACGGAACGATTGGTGAGGTTTCAATTGGAAGGCTTTTTGCGGGAGGAATCGTTCCAGGCCTCCTGATGATGGTTTCTTTGATGATCGTGGTCTCAATCACTTCAAAGAAGAAGGGGTATCTTCCGGAAAGGAAGCGAGCTTCTCTAAAAGAGGTAACGATGGCACTGATGGATAGCATCTGGGCATTTCTATTCCCGTTTGTATTGATTGGAGGAATAAGATTTGGTCTTTTTACTCCTACAGAAGCAGGTGCCTTTGCTGGGGTTTATGCCCTTTTAATAGGAGTGTTGTTTTATAAAGAATTAACCTGGGAGAAGTTTAAGAGAACCCTGGAATTTACCATTGTGGATATAGGCTCCATTATGTTAATCATCGCCTTTTCTGGAATATTTGGATACGGGCTTGCATATGAAAGGGCAGGAGATGCATTTTCAAGGTTTATGCTTGGGATGACCCATAATCCAAAATTATTACTCTTGCTCATTATTGGAGCTATCTTTATCGCAGGCATGTTTATTGAGAGCACTGTCATCATCCTACTCTTTACAGCTATCCTCCTCCCTCTGGTTAGCCAGGTAGGTGTTGACCCTGTGCATTTTGGACTTGTCTTTATGCTGGTGGTTGTTTTAGGACTTGTGACCCCACCGGTTGGGGTTTCAATGTATACTGTTTGCTCTATACTCGATTGTCCCTTAGAGAAATATACCAAAGAATGTGGCCTATTCATTTTAGCGATCATCTTTGTAGACATCATCCTGATCTTTTTCCCAGATCTCGTTTTGTTCATTCCCAATCTGATATTCGGAAAAGTTTACTAAAGAAGACAGGAAGCAAATGAAGCTTAAAGATCGAGTGGCCATTGTAACCGGTGGAGCGAGAGGCATAGGGAAAGCCATTGTTTTAACCTTTCTCAGAGAAGGAGCCAAGGTTGTATTGATCGATGTTGACCCAAAAAGTTTAGAAATAACAAAAAAAGAAATTGAGAAGATCCCAGGAGAGACACTCTCCATACCCTGTGATATTACAAAGAGCCTGGAAGTGAATGAGATTGTGAAACAAGTCCAAAAGGCCTATGGTCGAATCGACATTCTTGTGAACAATGCAGGCATCATTCGAAGAGGAACGATTGAGACGATGACTGAAGAGGATTGGGATCGGGTTATCGAAGTCAATCTCAAAGGCACATTCAATTGTTGTAAGGCGGTCTTTGAAATTATGAAAATTCAATCCTATGGGAAGATTGTGAATATCTCTTCCATTGCAGGGAAAATGGGGGATATCACTTCTGCCCCTGGATATGGCCCCTCAAAGGCTGGAATAGATGCACTGACAAAAACCCTTGCCAGACAATTGGCCCCTTATAAGATTAATGTCAATGCGGTCTCTCCCCATGCTATTGAGACAGAGATGAGTGCCCAATGGTCAGAGGAGAGAAGAAAGGAGGTTATCGCTTCTATCCCATTGGGTCGTTTAGGAAAACCGGAGGAGGTGGCAGAGGCAGTCCTTTTTCTCGTTTCTGAAGAGGCTTCTTTCATCACCGGTGAAATTTTAGATGTGAATGGTGGTGCGTTGATGGACTGAGTGGAAAACGGTGAACAATACATTTTGAATAATGAACAAAAAGAA
>JBBIRT010000136.1:0-737 GCA_037441725.1 Deltaproteobacteria bacterium
TCTGCAATCTTAGTGTCCTGACGCACCACTGTTTTAAGAAGATACTTCTCGTAGTGGGTCTCTAAGGCCTTTTTCGAGCGTTTACAAATTCGATGGGACTCGTTATAACGGTTCAGAAAGATAAAAATATTTTCAAATACAAAAGAGAAATCCTCTTCAATCGTAGAAAGGGTTTCAAAGAGGATTTTAAGCCCGTGGTAAGAAAGGAAATCGGCCAACACAGGGATGATGAGATCATTGGAGGCCAGAATGGCATTAAGGTTCAGAAGCCCAATGCTGGGAGAGGCATCCATGACAATCAATTCATAATCTTTCTCTATTGAATGGAGAAGCCTTTTTAACCGAAACTCTCTTGAATTCATTGAAAAAAGTGAAAGTTCAACGGGTGAGAGGTTCAAATTGGAGGGAATGATATCCAGTGTAGGAAGGTCGGTCTTAACAATGATTTTTTCAATTTCTTCCTTTTCCACTAAGGCATGAAACAGAGTTTTGGTAAATTGTTGATTATTGAGACCGAGGCATTGTGTCAAATGGCCTTGAGGATCAAGATCGATGAGAAGGGTTCGAACCCCCATTTGTGCCAAACGAAACCCATAGGAGGCAGAAATCGTACTCTTCCCCGTTCCTCCCTTAAAGTTGAGGAAGAGTTGTTTGCGAATGGATTTCAGAGGGGAAGGAAGTCCCAAATAGGCTCGATATTTTGGGACGTCCTCTGGTTTATAATATCGCTCTTGACG
>JBBIRT010000136.1:758-8346 GCA_037441725.1 Deltaproteobacteria bacterium
CCTTGCGCCTCTTTCTCGAGAAGATCATGCCTCGAAATTCCAAGAAGTTTAGAGAAGGCCATAGGAGAATAGACCACATCTCCGACGATACGAGCCTTCTGAATATTGGATTGGAACTGGGATAGCATGGATCTTTTGTTTTTCTCTCTTAGTCTATCTGAAAATCCATTTTAGGCTTCGATGGAAGAGGGATGAGTTTTTCAAAATTTCTCCTCGCCCAATCTCGAATACCTGGATCAGGATCAGAAATGGCCTCCAACAACCGTTCCTCACTCTCCTCTGGATAGAGGGTCGTTAGAGAAGTAAGAGCAGCTTTTCTCACCCTTGAATCCTGATCACGTGACATCTCCATCAAGAAGGGTAAAGATCCTTCTATTGGTTTCCAACCTAGTAAGGTTGCAACCTTCCGCCTCACCCATGAAGATTCGTCACTTAAGAATTGAAGCAGGAGGTTCATATCAATCTGGTCCTGATATTGGAAGATCCCCCGTAAGGCTACGATTCTTACTTTGGGGTCCTTATCCTTGAGATATTTTTTTAATAGAGAAGTCAAAAAAGGGCTATGAAATTTAATGAGAGAATGGAGGACTCGTGCCCTCACCTCTGGGTCTTTGTCAGATAAAATCTCCTGAAGAAGACCCATCGGGATCTGGGGGTAAGTCTTTTCTAAATAATAAGTAATAGCCAGCAGTCTAATTTTTGAATCGGGGTGCTTTAAATCGGTTTTGGCGTGTTTTAAAATAATCTCGGAGGAAAACCGATCCCTGAAACCTCTTTCAATTTCTTGATCACCATTGGAAGAAAAAGAGGGATCAATATCTGTTGCTTCTATATCCGGCGACTTTAAATAAACCAATCGAAATCGATCTACCACCTGATCTTCCCTCTCCACTCGTTAAAGCTTTAAATGACTACCCCTTAAAACTATTTGAATTCAAAACGCAACTGATCTGAGTACTTCTCCAAAAGCATATCCAAAGCCTCTCTCACATAAACCGATTGAGGTACTTTGGTCTTTTCGGATAGTCGTTTTAAAGCCTCCAATTGTTCATCTTTGATATAGATGGTCCTCGCTACCTTTTTCTGTGCCAAAAATTCCTCCTATATTTAAAATATATTATAATATAATATAATATGTATATGTTGTCAATATCAAAATAAAATTTATAATCCTCTATTGAATCGGAATAATTTGTTGATTTAACAAAAATAATTATTTATATTTTAATATGTTAGAAGATATTCCTGCCCACTCCGAGGACAAAACCTCTAAAGTTGATTAATCTTTCACCCATTTGATGAAATAGGAGGTATTGACCATAAATCACTCAAATTAGGTTATAATAATACCTAAGGAGTATAGAAAAAATGACCATCTCAGTAAATCACCTTTTTTCTGATGATGATATAAGATTCTTCAAAGCAAGAGGGATTGGACTTCAAGAAGTCGTTAAACAGATTAAAATCTTTCGCCAAGGGATAAAACCAATTCGATTAAACAGACCTGCTCGAATTGGGGACGGAATAGTTCAAATCCTTCCAGAGCATGCTGGATCATTAGTCGCTCTTCATGATCAAGCCGCAGAGAGAGGTCGGATGATTAAATTTGTGCCTGCATCAGGGGCGGCAAGCCGAATGTTTAAAGACTGGTATGATTGGTATCAACAAAGAAGATTTAATTCAACTAAAGATGCCTCTCAATTTCTCAAAGATATTGTCAAATTTGCCTTCTACGAAGATTTAAAAGCCATGATGAACTCCCAGGGAAATGACATCGATCAGCTAATACGAAAAGGTAAGGGTATAGATATCTTAGAATATGTTTTGACTCCAAAAGGGCTGAACTATGCTTGCCTCCCAAAAGGTTTTGTTAAATTCCATCATTATCCAGGAAGATCCCGAACAGCCATTGAAGAGCATCTTGTTGAGGCAGCTTATTATGTTCGGGATGGCCAAAAGGTTTGCAGGATCTATTTTTCAATCTCTGAAGAACATGAATCCCTTTGGAGGAGCTTCCTCTCAAAAATAAAAAATGATTATGAAACCCTCTTAGATGTTAAATATGAAATTGATTTGACGATCCAATCTCCTTCAACAGATACCTTGGCCGTAGACATGGAGAATAAACCCTTTCGTGATAGGAACGGTAAAATAGTTTTTCGACCCGGAGGTCATGGAGCGCTTCTTAAAAATCTTAATACCATCAATGGGGATATCATCTTCATAAAGAACATCGATAATGTGACTGCAGATCATTTGATAGATATCACCATCCTGTATAAGAAAATTCTTGGAGGAGCTCTCGTTCAACTACAAGATGAATCCTTTAATTATTTAAGACGCATCGCAAGGGACGAATTGGATAACGAAAAAATGCTGGAGGTAATCCGTTTTTGTCAGGATAAGCTTTTTCTTTTCTTTCCTAATACCTTCTGGAAGAGTTCTTTTCTGGGGAAGAAAGAGTATCTTTTCCAAATTTTAAACAGACCTCTACGGATCTGTGGAATGGTTAAGAATGAAGGGGAACCTGGAGGAGGCCCATTCTGGGTAGAGAGAGATGGGATCCAATCCCTTCAGATCATTGAAGAGAACCAAATAGACATCACCTCCAAAGAACAAAGAGAGATCTGGAATTCATCCACACACTTTAATCCTGTTGACTTAGTCTGTGGGATCAGAAATTTTAAGGGAGAAAAATTTGATCTCAATTCCTATGTGGACATGGAGGCTGCATTGATCTCTAAAAAATCTCATGAGGGCCGTGAGCTCAAGGCATTGGAATTACCAGGATTATGGAACGGATCCATGGCCTTCTGGAATACCGTTTTTGTGGAAGTCCCTATTGAAACGTTCAATCCGGTCAAGACCATTCATGATCTCCTTCGAAAGTCACACCAATTCTAAAGTAAATGGTCTGGTGGAGCAGAGGGGATTTGAACCCCCGACCTCCAGAGTGCGATTCTGGCGCTCTCCCAGCTGAGCTACTGCCCCTTAATAAATACTTAAGCACACTGAACAGGATCAGAGATAAAAAGGGATTGCTCCTAAATCGAACAGATTATAGGCATCCTAAGCAAGCCCCCTCCCCCTCATTCTAAAAGTTTTCGAATAGTGGTTTTAAATTGAGTCAGATCTGCAGACTTAACGATATATGCATCTGAGGCCCAGGTTGTAAAATCCTGTTTAAATTCTCCATAGGCTGAGCAGAGGATGATTGGAAGTTTCCTTTCTCTCTCTCGGATTCGTTTTAAAGCTTCAATGCCATCCATCCCAGGCATTTTAATATCGAGAGAGATGAGATCAGGTTTAAAAAGGGAGAGCTTTTCAAGGGCTTCCTCACCATTTTGGGCACACTCCACAATATACCCTTCCTCCTCTAATTCTTCTTTATAAAGGAAACGAATACTCTCTTCATCATCTACAATTAAAATCTTTTTCATCGGTCTGACTCCTAAAAACCCTCATCAGGCACAGGAAGAGTGACGATAAATTTGGCCCCTTTACCAGGATAATTATCTACCTCAATCCTACCCTGATGGGAGGTAATAATCCTATGGACAATAGGTAAACCCAATCCTAATCTGGAATCACGGGTGGAGAAAAAGGGGTTGAAAATATGATGAATCTCCGCAGGGTTGATTCCTCTGCCTGTATCTTCGATCTCCACTCTCATGTATTGGGAGCCGTTTTTAGAATGAGGATAGACCCGCACACAAAGCATCCCCTTCCCTTCCATCGCCTGATAGGCATTTTGGATCAAATGATAAAAGGCCTGTTTTAACTGATGGGCATTTCCCCTCACCTTATAGCTATTCTCCGAATACTCTTTGATGAGCTCGATCCCTCCAAACAACCTTTGTCCTTTAACCCATGATAGATTTTCATCTAAAATCTCTCGTAGGTCTAATTCCTTAAAGATGAAGGCCTCATCATGAGTATAAGTCAGGAGATCATCAAGAATCTTTTCGAGGCGGCTGACTTCTTTAATGATCGTTTGAGAATATTTCTTTTCCTGAGATCCCTCAGGGAGGGTCCTATCAAGACGCCGGGTGAAACCCCCAATGGAGGTGAGGGGGTTCTTGATCTCATGAGCAATGGTGGCAGACATCTCACCTAAGGCAGCCATCTTCTCAAGATGAATGGAAAAATTCTGAGTCTCTTTCAATTCTTGATGAACCTCTTCCAGGTTTCGATAGAGGATAGCATTTTCAATGGCTAACCCTGCCTGGTTGGTAAACATGTACAGGAAGTGAAGATCCTCCTCTGTAATAGGATGTTGATTATATAAATTATCTACCAGAATTACTCCAATAACTTTTCTTTTACCCCTGAGAGGAACGGTAGCGAAAGAATGAACTTTTGGATCATGGCTGAGGCGTTTACTCACAGAGCAGCCTACTTCAGAAACTAACCGACAGCCACTCTCACATGGGGTTGGAATCCAGCCCTCCTCAGACAAAGGGAACCGAATATTGAAGGGTTTTCCCTCAAGAACGGTTCGAGAGAGAATACACTGCTCCTGATCCAAAGGGACTTGAATCTCCTTTACCAATGAGTTTAAGAGGGAATCATTTTGAGGAGAGAGATTCACAATTAATTCTGAAAGGGGTTCTTTCCTCTGTGAGAGGGAGGCCCATATCTCTGCTGCCTCTTCAATACTATTGGGCCCAACGGCCATCGCTCCTTGCAGGAGATGATCCTTTTCATTAACCAAAAAGAGCATGGCACGATTGAATTTCAACCCTTCCCCAATAGTGATTGCCGTCAACGTGAGGTGAAGAATGCGATCGAGATTCACTGTAGTGAGAAGGGCCTTATTGAGTTCCCACAGGGTGGATAGCTCTTTTACCCTTTTCTCATGTTTCGAAGCAAGTTCCGAGATTTCATAATGAATCAGAGCATTTTCAACGGCAAAGGAGACCTGATTCACCATCATCATTAATAAGTGGAGATCCCTCTCCCCAAACTTTGAAATGACAGAATCCTTATCGTAGAAGGTCAACGTTCCAAATGCTTTCCCCTTCGAAATAATGGGGGCGCAAAGAATAGAGAGAGAGGAGACTTCTTCACCGGAGTGATTGAATACCATCGGGGTCCGTGTGTACCAGACCCTTTTGGCAATCTTTTCATCAATGGGATTTTGATGATAATCTCCTATACTGCTTTTAACCCTCAACTCTCCAGTTCTTCTATCTTCAAGTCTCAGGACCCCTCCTTTGGCTTTCAGCATTTTTAAACCTGTTGAGAGGATTAATTCAAAAAGGGTTCCCAGCTGTAAGGTGGAGGGGACTGTTTTTCCAACTTCATATAAGGCAGTCAATTCGGAGATGGTCTCTTCAGATCTTCGAAGAAGATCATCATTTCGAATCATGGCTCCCACAATTTCTCCGATGAGAAGAAAGAAATCTTTCTCCTCAGAAGAAAACTGATAGGGCTTTGAGAAACCCAAATAAAGAATCCCTCGAAAGGACATACCATCATTGATAGGAATACAGGCAAAGGTTGGTCTGAGGTACCCTTTTTCTTCAGGAAGGACACTCCCATCATGAAAGGATATCTCCTCTTCTACCCATATCGGTGTTTTATCTAATGACAGGTGAGAAAAGAAACCGTCTGGAAGGATATCTTCTGCCCTTATTAGAAGACATTGATCCATTTGGAAGGTTTCAGAGAGGGAGCAAAGAATCTGGCTAATTTTATTCTCAAAAAGACTCGTGGAATTGGAAAGATGGAGAATAGATTCCAGAAGTTTGTAATAAAAATCGATTCCCTTAGACATGAGAAATTACATCACTCCTCTCATGTAATGGGCAGCCACTTCAGGAGGGGTAGGATTGATATAAAATCCAGTCCCCCACTCAAATCCTGCTACCTTTGTCAATTTTGGCATAATCTCTAAATGCCAATGATAATGATCAGCATCTACCTCTGGAAAGGAGGAGGAGTGTATCACAAAATTATAAGGAGGGTTATTGAGAACTTTATTCATCTTTCGGAGGGTGTCAGATAGGATTTGGGCTGCTTGATAATAATGAACAGACTCCATCGACTCAAAACTGGGGCAATGGGTTTTAGAAAGGATCCATGTTTCAAATGGAAACCGTGAGGCAAAAGGGGCAATGGAGAGAAACATAGGGGTTTCAGTGATGATTCGAACCCCTTGTTGGATCTCCTGTCTGATGATATCACAAAAGACGCATCGATCCTTATAATGGTAATAGGCTTTCGCTCCCTCAATCTCCTCGCTAACCCTCCTTGGGACGATGGGCAAGGCAATGATCTGGGAATGGGAATGTTCCAGAGATGCTCCAGCTGCAAGGCCATGATTTTTAAAGACTTGAACATAGCGAAGGCGTGGGTCACACCTCAGATCAATGATCCGTTGCCGGTAGGCCAAAAGGACATGATTAACCGCTTTCAAGGAAAGAGTAGCCAGGGTTTCCTCATGACGAGGCGTTTCAATGATCACTTCATGGGCCCCGATTCCGTTCATCTTGTCATAAATCCCATCACCTTCCCGATTCAGTTCACCTTCGATCCTGAGGGCTGGGAATTTATTGGGAACAACCCTGAGTGTCCACCCAGGAGTGTCAGGAAGGGTTTTAGGATCTCGAAAAGCAAAGACCTCTGGAGGAGTTCGATCTTCATTGCCTTCACAGAGAGGGCAGAATCCGCCCACTCTTTTTTGCTCCTCTTGAATAAAATCTGATGGTCTTCGACTCCTCTCCGTAGAAATGATCACCCATCTCCCTTGAATTGGGTCTTTCCTTAATTCAGGCATTGGGATTTCTCATCGGAAGGACGTTTATGGCTAGGCAGGAAAACTTCTTTTCCCCCTTGTTCCTCTTTGTCTTTCCAATCTTTCTTGATGTTCACCTTCGGTCTTACATTCGATACATAGGGTGGTCACTGGTCGCGCCATGAGTCTCTTTTCGGAAATAGAACGTCCACAGGATTCACAGATTCCAAAT
The DNA here is from genome assembly GCA_037441725.1 of Deltaproteobacteria bacterium. Classification (GTDB taxonomy): domain Bacteria; phylum Desulfobacterota; class BSN033; order BSN033; family UBA1163; genus JBBIRT01. Next base: position 7,730 of record JBBIRT010000136.1, read on the forward strand.
GTCCCTTGGTCAATCCTCTCCAATGCCTCCTTGACTTTCTGGATCAATTTCCTCTCCCTATCCTTAATCCTCAAAAGGAAATTCCGATCCGATTCCAAAGAGGCCCGATCTGTGGGATCGGGGAAATCTCCATTATTATCCTGCCTCATATCGGTACAGGCCTTTCCAGCCTCCACCAAAAGATCATGGAGCATTCCCTCCAGTATTCCTTTAAAATAGAGAAGTTTTTCTTGGTCCATCTGACCATCCTGATGGGTTTTCCACACTCTTCTCAAAGGATTCCAAGAGAGTATTTAATCATTTTATATTAATATATCTTATCTAAAAAATCCAATAGGATTAGGGATTGAAAGGAATGCATCACTGAAAGGGGGAAACCATATTAGAATCAGGCAGGAATATCTCTGAAAATTTTATAAAGTGGATCATTTCATCCAATCCATCCTAAGCTTCCAGGGTATAAGGAATTCTGTAATTTTGAGACAAACTGAGGTTTAAGCTATAAAATTTTCTCCGACATCCCTGCCTCATTCCCCGAATGAGTGGGGGGTACCTCAGAGTCGTAATGCGTCACTGAGGCGGGGAATCCCCGTTTTGAAAAATAAAAAAAGTACTTG
>JBBIRT010000137.1:0-6379 GCA_037441725.1 Deltaproteobacteria bacterium
TCAAAAAGGAGGATCTTGACCAATTTCTCAAAGAAAAAGGAATGCCCTTACCAGAAGAGATGAAGCGGGAGGAGAGAAAGAAAATCCTTGTAGTGGATGATGACAAGATCATTGTTGAGACCATTGTCCAGGCCCTTGAGGAGGATGAATTTGGTTATGAGATGATATCTGCTTCAGATGGATTTGAAGCAGGCCTTCAAGTAAACCATTTTAAACCTGACCTCTTAATCCTTGATATTATGATGCCCGATAACAATGGATACGAAGTCTGTAGAAAGATTAAATCCAATCCCGAAACGAAACATACCAAAATCATAATACTCTCAGCCTATCTGGACGATGAGGCCTTTAAGCAGATGAAAGAGTATGGTGCAGATGCATGCTTCTCAAAACCCCTCCCTTTGGAGCAATTGAAATTTGAGGTGGCCAAGCTTCTGGGTTTAAAAAAATAATCCGTGTTCAATGGCATTAAAAATTTTATAATTCCTTAAGAAGGAGAAGCCGATGAGCTTAGAAAAACATTTAAAAGAAAAAAGGTTCATTGTGACCTCGGAGATTCAACCCCCGATCGGAACAGGGATTCAGGATCTCATTCGAAATGTAGAAAGGATTCGGGGAAGAGTAGACGCTTTAACCGTTCCAGAACTGAAGATTGAGGGGTTAGTCACAGATACCATGGGGACCTGTCGTGCCTTAAAGGAACAAAAGTTTGACCCCATCCTCCAAACCACCTGTAGGGAAAAGAACAGAATTGAAATCCAAGAACATCTCCTTTTAGCCTCGGAGTCAGGAGTGGAAAATATTCTTACCTTTACTGAAGATTATCGAATCACTGGAGATAGCCTTCAGGAAATTATGTTCTTTCATGTTGATTCCGGAAAGTTATTTTCCGTCATTGAGAGTCTACGCGAAGGTCACGATGTTTCTGGCAAAGAGATTCGGAGCAAACCTAAGTTTTGTGTTGGATCTGGAATCGATTCAAGCTGGGGAAAGAAAATTCCTGATCTGGAATTAAAGGAGATGGAGGAACTAGCGAGTTTAGGAACCCAATATTTTCTTACCACCCCTGTCTTTGATCTCGATTCCTTTCATGAATTTATGAAACGAGTGGGACAGATCAGAATCCCTGTGGTAGCAGAGGTAATCTTGGTGAGATCTGCAGAGATGGGTCTTTTTCTTAATAAACATGTTAAACCTGGAATGGTCCCGAACCATATCATTGAAAAGTTGGCAAAAGCCCCAGATAAAGAAAAAGCAAGCATCGAAATTGTCAGTGATTTGATTAAAGGACTGAAGGACATTTGCCAAGGGATTCATTTCATTCCCATCGGTGCAGAGGATCGTCTTTCTAAGTATCTCGATGCGGCCAAGCTTTCAATTTTTTAAGATATTCATTACATGGAGGCCCCCTCGAGGCCAGGTTTTGCAATGAGAAGAAAGGATCTCTCATGAGTCCTCAAGAAGATAAAAAGATTGGTGCTGCTTTAGTGGTCGGAGGAGGAATTGCTGGAGTTCAAGCGTCCCTTGATTTAGCTAATTCAGGGATTAAGGTCTACCTCTTAGAACGATCCCCAGCAATTGGTGGAAAGATGGCCCAACTGGATAAGACCTTCCCCACCAACGACTGTGCCATGTGTATCGTCTCTCCCAAATTGGTTGAAGCCGGAAGGCATCTCAATATCGAAATCCTCACCAACTCAGAACTCATCGCATTAGATGGAGAAGCCGGCCATTTTAAGGCGAAAATTCGGAGGCATCCCCGTTATGTGGACATGGACAAATGTACCAGTTGCAATGACTGCACAGAGGTCTGTCCGGTGATCCTTCCAAATGAATTTAATGAGGGTTTGGATAACCGAAAAGCCATCTATAGACCCTACCCCCAGGCAGTCCCCAACACTTTTCTTGTTACTAAAAGAGGGACCAGCCCCTGCAAACATACCTGTCCGGCTGAGACGAGCGCCCAAGGCTACATTGCTTTGATCCAGGCTGGCCGATTTAAAGAGGCCTTGGATGTGGTGAAGGAATATAACCCCTTCCCTGCCTCCGTAGGTCGTGTTTGCAATCATCCCTGTGAAGAGAAGTGCAATCGAGGAAAGTTGGATAGCCCAGTAGCCATCTGCAGTCTGAAACGTTTTGTAGCGGACTGGGTTTATGAACATCGAGAAGAATTCGAAAAGATTCAGAGTTCAGGGCCTGTTGTTCCCAGTCATAAAAGCGAAGAAAAGCCTAAGGCCAAGGTAGCCATCATCGGTGCTGGTCCGGCAGGCTTAAGTTGTGCCCATCAGCTATCCCGTATGGGTTACCGTACTACTATCTTTGAAGCCCTTCCCGTAGCAGGAGGGATGATGAGGGTTGGAATCCCCTCCTACCGATTGCCCAGAGAGGTACTCCAAAGGGAGATCAACGAGATTCTAAATCACCCAAACATAGAGCTTAAACTGAATACCCCCATTCGAAATATCAACTCCCTTTTTGAAGCAGGTTACTCGGCAATCTTTTTGGCCATTGGGGCTCATGAGCCTCAGAAATTGGGTATCCCTGGAGAAGAGGCCTTAGGTGTTCATTATGGAGTACCTTTTCTTCAAGCCGTGAGTTTGGCTGAAAGATATGGAGTCATGGAGGGATTTGAAGACCGTTTCCTCATTGCCTTTGGAATTCCCATTGCTCCAAAAGTGGGGGAAAAGACCGTGGTGATTGGAGGCGGAAACGTTGCCATGGATGCCGCCCGCACAGCACTGAGATTAGGGGCTAAGGAGGTGACTATTCTTTATCGCAGATCTCGAGAAGAGATACCTGCAAATTCATGGGAAGTTGAGGCGGCTGAGAGAGAGGGGATCAAAATCAAGATCCTCACTGCCCCTGTGGAGGTCCTGACAAAAGATGGCAGGGTTTCAGGGATTCGATGTATCAAAATGGAATTAGGTGAACCTGATGCCTCGGGTCGTAGAAGACCCATCCCGATTAAGGGTTCAGAATTTATCATCCCCGCAGATACCATGATTGCCTCTGTGGCTCAGGCACCTGAAATCTCTTTCTTAGATGAATCCCATGGTCTTGAGGTAACCCCTAAAGGAACGTTTGCTGTTAATCCGGATACCTTGGCTACCAACCGACCAGGGGTTTTTGCAGGGGGAGATGTAGCCAGGGGACCTTGGATTCTCATTCAAGCGATTGCAGATGGCAGAAGAGGCGCTCTCTCTATTGACCGCTACTTAAGGGGTGTAGACCTGCTTACCCCTCGGGAGAAGATTCCTCTTCCAGTGGTGGATCTTTCTAAGGATGAGATTGATCGAATGGTTGAGGAAGGAAAGGTCGATTTGACTCCGAGGATAAAAATTTCTGAACTACCAGAAACAGAAAGGATCAAAGATTTTAGAGAAGTGGAGTTAGTCCTCACGGAAGAGCAGGCAAGGAAGGAAGCAGCCCGATGCCTTTCCTGTGGTGTCTGTTCGGAGTGTCATCTTTGTGTCCAAGTCTGTAAAAGAGAGGCGATCGATCACCAACAAGCCGATACCATCGAAGAGATTGAGGTGGGATCCGTCATCCTCTCCCCTGGATATGCACTTTATCAACCAGAACTTTCGCCTGAACTTGGCTATGGTCGTTATCCCAATGTGGTCACAAGCATGGAGTTTGAAAGGATGCTCAGTGCTTCAGGGCCATGGGGAGGGCATATCACCCGAAGGTCAATAGATCATAAGGAACCCAAAAAGATCGCTTTTCTCCAATGCGTCGGTTCAAGGGAGAAAGGGCATGACTATTGCAGTTCGGTCTGCTGTATGTATGCTACCAAAGAAGCGATGCTCGCAAAGGAGCACATTCCTAATGTCGAGATTAAAATCTTTCAAATGGATATGAGGGCCTTTGGGAAAGGATTTGATGCCTACTTTGAGAGGGGAAAAGAGAGGGGAATTCAATATATTTCTTGTCGAATTTCTGCCTTGGAAGAGGACCCCGAAACCAGAGATATTCTGATACAGTACAAGGAATCAGATGGAGGGAATTCTATAAAAGAAGAGAGGTTTGATCTGGTAATTTTAAGTATTGGAATGTCTGCACTTCCAGATGCTCAAGACTTAGCGAAGGCATCAGGAATTGAGCTTGACCAACATCAATTCTGTCTCATACGAGAATTCCAACCCGTCGAGACCAGTCGGCCAGGAGTTTTTGCCTGTGGAACCTTCACAGAACCTAAAGATATTCCTGACAGTGTGATTCAGGCCAGCGGGGCTGCATCCAAAGCCCTTTCAATCATTGGGGAGGCCCGTGGAACCCTTGTTCAGAAAAAGGAATATCCTCCAGAAAGAGAAATCCCCCCTGATGAAGAGCCACGAATTGGTGCCTTTATCTGTAGCTGTGGAACAAATATCGCAGGAACAGTCAATGTGAAGGAAGTGGTTGAATTTACAAAATCCCTTCCAGGAGTGGTCCATGCTGAAAATACCATTTATACCTGTTCAGCAGATTCCTTAAAATTGATCCAGGAAAGGATAAAGGAATTCAATCTGAATCGTGTCGTGGTAGCCTCTTGCACACCGAGAACCCATGAGCCACTCTTCCGGGACACCATTCGAGAGGTAGGACTCAATCCCTACCTCTTTGAGATGGCCAATATCCGGGATCAATGTTCCTGGGTCCATATGAATCTTAAAGAGGAAGCTACTGAAAAGGCAAAGGCCCTGGTTCGAATGGCCATTGCTTGCTCTAAAAATTTAGAACCTCTCCATCAAATCCCGAGGAGTTTAATTCATTCCTGCCTCATCGTTGGAGGAGGATTGGCTGGGATGGTGTCTTCTCTCAGTTTAGCAGAGCAGGGATATAAGATTTATTTAGTTGAGAGAGAGAAAGAATTGGGCGGAAGACTCCAAAAAATCTTTTTTAGTGGAAATGGCAAAGACCCACAAGTCTTTTTGAGAGAGTTAATAGAAAAGGTTGAGAATCATCCTAAGATTGAGATCTTTAAGGGTTTTCAAGTGGTAGAACATGAAGGAGCTGTTGGAAACTTTAAAACAAAGATTGCCCAAACGGATGGGTCTGAACAAAGGGTCTTGGAACATGGGGCTACAATCATTGCTACAGGTGGAAGAGAATATCGAGGTGGAACCTATCTCTTGAATGAAGACCCAAGAGTCATGACCCAAGAAGAATTTGAGAAAAAAATTTCTCTTTCGCCCTCATCCATGGCGCAGGCCCGATCCATTGTGATGATCCAGTGTGTCGGCCCATGGGATGAAGACTCCTCGAAGTCTTTTTATTGCAGTCGAATCTGTTGCAGTGTAGCCATAAAGAATGCAATCAGGGTGAAAGAACTTTATCCAACAACTTCAGTGATCATTTTATATAAAGATATGAGGACCTACGGTTTTAAAGAGGCCTTCTATACCCAGGCAAGGCAGAAAGGTATTCTTTTCATCAGATTTAGCGATGGGAATAAGCCTGCCGTTTCAATTGCCAATGGCCAATTATCCGTTAAAGTCGAAGATCCTACACTTCATCTTCCCCTGACTCTTCATCCCGATCTTCTTGTCCTTTCTGAGGCTGTGGTTCCAAATGAGGGAAGTAAGGAACTTGCCAACTTATTTAAATTCCCTCTAACCTTAGATGGATTTTTCCTTGAAGCCCATGTTAAATTGAGGCCAGTCGATTTTGCTACCGATGGCCTCTATCTCTGTGGAATGGCCCATTATCCAAAGTCGATCAATGAGACCATTTCTCAGGCAGAGGCTGCATCTGCACGGGCTGCCACTATCCTTTCACAAGACTCACTTCAAGTGGGAGGAGTGGTAGCGGTGGTGGAGGGGGAGAGGTGTGCGGCGTGTTTGACATGTGTGAGGGTATGTCCCTATAGTGTGCCGGTGATCAATGCGAGGGGGGAGGCAGAGATTGATGTGGCCAAGTGTAAGGGGTGTGGCAGTTGTGTGGCAGAGTGTCCGGCCAGGGCCATTGAGTTGATGCATTTTAGGGATCGTCAGCTTTGGGCGAAGGCACAGGCGTTGGTTTTGGGTATGGAGCAGAGCGTATAGGGTGAGCGCTATGCTTAGGCTATGCGGATGGGGAGAGGGGGAGGATGGCAGAATTAGTTCTGGAGATGGGGTCTGCAGTGACTGAGAGGGCGGGGGAGATTTTTGAGCCTGAGGTTTTGGCATTTTGTTGTGAGCATTGAGCCTATAGTGCGGCGGACCTGGCAGGTTCGATGAGGCTGAGTTATCCGGCCAATGTGAAGGTTGTGAAGGTTCCTTGTACGGGGAGGGTGGATATTCTGATGATTTTGAGGGCGTTTGAGTCGGGGGTGGATGGGGTGTATTTGGCGGGGTGTTTGGAGGGGGAGTGTCATTTTTTGAGGGGTAATTTGAGGGCGAGAAAGAGGGTTGAGTAT
>JBBIRT010000137.1:6389-7074 GCA_037441725.1 Deltaproteobacteria bacterium
TTTGGTGCGAGGGGATTCTTTTGGCCACCACTCGGTGGTGGATGTTGTCTGTGGAGTTGCGCGGGTGGGGGGGGGGGGGGGGGGTCGGTTAGAGATGTACAACATGAGTTCAGCTCAGGGTCAGCGGTTTGCAGAGGTGGCAAGGGAGATGACCGAGAGGATCCGGGCCTTGGGGCCGAGTCCTATTAAGAAGGGGTTGAGGGAGAGAGGTTCACAGAAGCGGGAGGGTTGAGATGATCGTAGGGAATCGGAAGTCGTTGGAAGAGATATTAAGTATGCTTAAGCCTTATAGGAGGGTGTTGTTATTGGGGTGTAATGAGTGTGTGACGGTGTGTGCGGTGGGGGGAGAGCGGGAGGTAGGGGTATTGGCTTCTGAGATTAGGTTGGCCCGTGCGAGGGAGGGTCAGGAGGTTGAGGTACGGGAGCAGACGTTGGAGCGGCAGTGTGATTATGAGTATATTGATCAGATTCGTTCTTTTGTGGGGGACTATGAGGTGATTTTATCGATGGCCTGTGGGGCGGGGGTGCAGTATGTGGCGGAGAGGTATCGGAGTAAGGTGGTGTTGCCTGCGGTCAATACGACCTTTCTTGGGGTGACGTTGGAGCAGGGGGTGTGGTCGGAGCGGTGTGAGTGGTGTGGGGAGTGTGTTTTGCATTTGAGAGGGGGGGTATTTGCTATAGAAGT
>JBBIRT010000137.1:7084-8255 GCA_037441725.1 Deltaproteobacteria bacterium
GTCCGCTGGTCGTCCCGTCGCCGCGGCCCATCCGCCCCCCCCCCCCGGGCCCCACGCCCCGCCCCCCCCGGCCCGCCGGCGCGCCTTCGAAGGGCAAGTGTGAGGTGGACAAGGAGTTGGATTGTGGTTGGCAGTTGATCATAGATCGGCTCAAGGAGTTGGGGCAGATGGATCGTTATGAGGAGATCATTCCGGTGAAGGATTGGACGACGGCCAGGGATGGGGGGCCGCGTAAGAGGGTGAGGGAAGATTTGAAGTTATGAGGTAAGGAGATGAAGACGAAGTCTAACATAGAGAGGATCCTGGAGGCTGGGGGGTTTGTGGTGACCTCGGAGTGTGGGCCGCCGAGGGGGGCGGATGCGGAGGTGATTCGGCGCAAGGGGGCCTTACTGCAGGGGGTGGTGGATGCGGTCAATGTGACAGACAATCAGACTTCCGTGGTGAGGATGAGTTCCTTATCGTCGTGTTTGATTCTCAAGCAGATGGGGTTTGATCCGATTTTACAGATGGTGTGTCGGGATCGGAATCGGATAGCGATTCAGAGTGATATTTTGGGGGCGGCGGCTTTGGGGATCAGCAATATTCTTTGTTTATCGGGGGATCATCAGAGGTTTGGGGATCATCCGAAGGCCAAGAATGTGTTTGACATGGATTCGATTCAACTCATCAGTACTGTAAAGACAATGAGGGATGAGGGGAGGTTTTTGGGGGGGGAGGAGCTGAAGGGGAGGCCGATGTTATTTATAGGGGCGGCAGAGAATCCTTTTGCGGATCCCTTTGAGATCAGGGCGGCCAGGCTGGGCAAGAAGGTGAGGGCGGGTTGTGAGTTTATTCAGACCCAGTGTATTTATAATGTGGAGCGTTTTAAGAAGTGGATGGAGATGGTGAGGGATCGGGGGTTACATGAGCGGGTAGCGATTTTGGCGGGGGTGACGCCGTTTAAGTCGGTGGGGATGGCGCGCTATATGAAGACCCAGGTTCCTGGGATGGATGTTCCGGAGGAGATGATTGAGAGGCTCAAGTCGGTGCCGAAGGAGAGGCAGGCGGAGGAGGGGGTGAGGATGTGTGTGGAGTTGATCCAGGAGTTGAGAGAGATTCCAGGGGTGCGGGGGATTCATGTGATGGCCATCGAGTGGGAGGAGAAGGTTTCGGAAATCGTCAAGGCCGCAGG
>JBBIRT010000138.1:0-8094 GCA_037441725.1 Deltaproteobacteria bacterium
GGTGATCTTATGATTCTCAGACATCCCTGATCCCAAAAGGGGAATCCTCCTCTTTAGAGGTCCTATGGATAGAGCACTGAATAAGTTTCCAAAAGGAATTTCTTGACTGGGGAGGTAGGGTGGAAAAGACTTCGAGCGGATACCTTTAATCTTTCAGCACTATGGATTTAAACCTTGAAAATACTTTTTTTACCTTAAACGATGCTTAGATCATTCACTTCAAAAGCCCGCATTCGAAGGGTTTGGAACCCTACCTCTCCAGTCATTCAAGGACTTTTTTAGAGGTCACTTGAATAGATCTTGACACACACTATCCCAAAATGTTAAAAAAATCAACGGATCATCATTCAGGCTGATTTCCCATAAAAAGATTTTTAAGGAAAGGAGAAATCGTTTTGGCAACCCATTTATCAGCTATAAAAAGAGCCCGACAAAACGAAAAGAGAAGGTTACGTAATCTCCACATCAAAAGCATGGTAAAGACTTCGGTGAAAAGGGTGAGAGAGGCAATTGAAAAAAAAGATATCGAAGAGGCTCGAAGGGCACTGGCAAGGGCGATCCCTCTTATTCAAAAGGCCCGCTCTAAAGGTGTCTTCCACATCAATACGGCAGCAAGAAAAATATCACGTTTAACCCAAAAGGTGAATTCCCTATCCTCAACCCAAATAGCCAATCCTACCCCCTAAGTTCATAGATTATTGAAAAAATCCATTTCAAAGGAGTCAGAACATAGAACCCCCTTATGTGGCGACGTCAAGGTTTATTGAAGCTGACAGAGGTCAATCACCAACTTCTCTATTAAGAGATCCTTTGGTCCACGGCTCCTCTTAATGGCCAGATCGGTTTGATGACACCTGAGGATTCCTTCATGAAGGGAACCTTCAGAAAAATTCCTTCCCTGGTCAACCAATTTCTTTATATTCCATGGAGAAATTCCAAGCTCTCTGCTAAGCCCTCCAAAGTCCTTAAGATGACTTCTCTTCATCACCAACATATTCCAATACTGCTTGGCCATCATACTCAAGAGGAAAGGGATTGGATCACCAAATTTAGACTCCTCCCCTTCTTTTCTGAAAGAGATTGTCCTCGTTTCTAATATCTTTTCTAAAATCCCAAGGGCTTTATTCAGATCTCTATTCCCAATGGCATCTGTTAAATCAAAGACCGTGCTGACTTTCACCTCTACCGTCATCTCCTCCACATCCTTAAGGTCAACCACCTGTTTCTCACCTGTTCTTAAAAAAACCTTTTCCAAAGCCTGGTCGAGATCATAAAGGTGATCCCCTAACACCTCTATCAAATAGTGAGCCGCTTCTTCCGAAATGGTTTTTCCCTTCTCTCTCATCCTATTTTTTAACCAGGCCACTATGGCCTTCCCCTTTAATCGATCATATTCAATGACCCTTCCAACCTCCTCAATCTCTTTTTGATATTTCTTCCAGGGGCCAAGGGTTTGACCCCAAAGGACGAGGCAGGTCTGGGGAGAGGGATTCTGGATATATTTTCTTAATCCCTCTGCCTGTTCTCCACTCATAGAATCCGCTTTGCGTACAAGGATAAATCGGTATGGAGAAAACATGGGGAGGGTTTGAGCAGTCTGAACAATCTCCTTAACATCATGTTCTTCTCCATTGAATTGATGGAAATTGAACCCCCTTTCCTTTTGCGATAAAGTTCGGTTGAGGAGCCTCTGTATCTCCTCCTCGATCAAATAATCCTCAGAGCCATAAAGGAAATAGACAGGATAAAATGTTGAGAGGTGATCTTTCATAATAGGTCATTGCCTTTCTTCCGGCTTCCCTCATAGAGTTCATATTCCAATAATCTACACTCAATGGGGCCATTAAAAAAAGTGACCCTTCGATTTGTCCGAAGCCCCACCCTTTTGGCCAGGTCGAGGTTTCCTGTAAAAATGTATCCTTTATATCCTTGGCATCTCTTTTTAAAGAAATCACCTATCTTCTTATAGATTTCCTTTAATTCCTCAACTTCTCCCATCCTCTCACCATATTCAGGGTTCAAAATCACAATCCCACCGCCTTCAGGAATAGGGGTTTGTGAAAAGTCACAGACTCCAAATTCAATGAAACGTTCGACCCCAGCGGTCATAGCATTTTTTCGAGCCGATTCGATGGCCTGCTGACTGATGTCGGTAGCAATAATCCTTCCGTTGAAATAGTCCTTGGACTCGGCTCGGATTCTCCTTCTCAGGCTTTTCCAAAAGGATTCATCAAAACCCAAAAGATGCATGAAGCCATAATTGCTCCTCAACAAACCTGGAGCTCGGCCAAGGGCAATCAAGGCAGCCTCAATGGCAAGGGTCCCGCTGCCACACATGGGGTTCACAAAATTCCCATTCCCTGCCCAGCCTGTGGCCAAGTTCACTGCTGCCGCCAGAGTTTCCTGCATGGGAGCTTTAAGCGGGATCATACGATATCCCCTCCGAGAAAGAGTTTCACCGGAGGTATCAAGAAAAACCTGACAGAGGCTTCCCCTCCAATGGAGGTGAATCACCACCTGGTCTCTTTCTGATCCTGTTTCCGGTCTTTGGCCGCGTCTCTCTTTGATCCGATCGACCACGGCATCCTTGCATTTTACATTCGCATACCTTGAATCCTTTATCGTTGGATTGTTCACAAAGGAGGTGACAGAGAAATAGCTCTTTTCTAAGATATAATCTTCCCAAGGAATTCTGGAGACTTTTCTATAAAGTTCCTCAGGGGTCTTGGCTTCAAACGATTCTATCAGATAAAGAATTCGCTGTCCTGTACGGATGGTCAGATTTAGTCTTAAGGTATCCTCCAGAGTTCCTTCTGTCTCTACCTCCGCCAGCCCTTGAGACAAGACAGGAAAACCTAAGGAAAGGATTTCCTGCCTTAAGAAAGGAGGAACCCCTTTTGCGCAGGTAATGACGATCCGACTCTTCTTTTTCCAAAAAGACATAAATGCTTCCTAAGTTGAGCGAATTGGGGTCGTTTATGGAGGAGGATCCTTCAAAGTTCTTCGGGTGTAAAGGCCACCACTTCGTCAATCGTTTGGGCATTATTAAAAACCATAACCAACCGATCCACTCCAAGGGCTATTCCCGCAGAGGGAGGCATCTCCTTTAGTTCTTCTAAAAATTTCAAAGGCATCGAATAAATGGGTTTGCCCCAGGATCGACGGTTTTCATTCTCGAGCTGAAACCGTCTCTGTTGTTCCTCAGAATCGATTAACTCTGAAAACCCATTGGCCAGCTCCACCCCCCCCATATAAAGCTCAAAACGTTCTGCAAGGCCTGGATCATTCTTCTTCAATCGGGCTAAGGCTCCCCGTTGAGCAGGATAATCATAAATCAATGTGGGCCTGCCAATTCCCAATTTGGGCTCAATGTCCTGAACCATGAGTTCATCAAAAAGATTTCGTTTTAGGGCATCCCCCATTGAATATGGGGTATAACGATGAAAGGCCTCTTCCACCGTTATCCTCTCCCAGGTTTCAGAGAGGTGGATCTCTTGATTCCGAAAAAAAATTTTTTCTCCTAAACCAATCCCTTTGGCTAAAAAGTGGACCAAAGCCTCACACTCATCCATCAATGAAGTATAATCAGCCTCTGCTCGATACCACTCTAAAAGGGTAAATTCCGGAAGGTGCAACCTCCCCCTCTCTCCATCTCTCCAGCATCTACAAATCTGAAAGATCTTCTCAAATCCTGATGCCATCATCCGCTTCATGCAGAGCTCTGGAGAAGGATGAAGAAACCACGGACCTGACACCACAGCATCAATATAGGATTCTGGAGCCGGAGTCGGAATTCGGTGAGGGGTCTCGACCTCCAAGTATCCTCCCTCAATAAAAAATTGTCTGATCCCTTGGAGAATCCATGCCCTTCGTTGAAGGTTTTCTTTCCGCTTTAATAACGCCCAATTCTTTGACACGAACCTACTCCTTCACTCTTTTGGAAAATTCCCCTGTTCGGGTATCGACTGTAATCAATTCTCCCTCTTCGATAAATGGAGGGACACGAAGTACATACCCGGTTTCTAAGGTAGCAGGTTTAAAATCGGCTTTTGAGGTATCCCCTCTTACCCATGCCTCTGTCTTAATCACCCTGAGATTGACAAAGTTTGGCAATTCAACTCCAATGGCTTTATCTTTGAATAATAGAACCTCTACATTCAGATTTTCAGTGAGGAAATGCTTTGCCTCCCCTAAAGACTCCTCACTAATCATGATCTGTTCATAAGTTTCATTATCCATAAAATAATAGTGATCCCCCTCTTTATAAAGAAATTGCATGGCTCGCTCTTCCAATGAAGCAGGTTCAAAAGTATCTCCCTCCCGGAATGTCCGGTCAATGGTTAACCCGGTGATCATGTTTCTTAACTTAGTCCGATAAAGGGCCTGGCCTTTGCCGGGCTTTGAAAATTCAAAAAATGTAACCATATAGGGATCCCCATCCAGGATGATTTTTAAACCCTTTCGTAAATCTGAAGCTGTATACATGAGTGATCCTTTCTGAGGGGATTAAAAATGATAAAAAAAACGAACTCGAATCCTCTCTGCCATCAATCTTCCAATCTGTTGAATGGCCACTTGCTTGTTGGCCTCATGGGTCAGAACCTCTGAAGAGGTACGAAACCACCGGGTCTCAGTGAGATTCTTTTCCTCCCAAAGAACCTCTCCGGTCCGCTTTCTGAATAGAAGACCCAGCAGAAGATTAGCCTGATATTCCTTGACATAACCTGATAGGTCGTAAGACACTGAGGTGATGCTGAAGGATCGGACCGTTCCCTCCAAGATGGCATCGGCCTGCATTCGATCAACTACTCTCACCCTCCTGTCCTGAATGAATTCCCTTAGAAAGGCCTGGGTCAATGGAATCTCAATTCCAGGTTCAAAGGTCTCGTTCTTAAAGGTGGGGATTGCAATTGAATTTAGGCCCAGGGGAACATGGGTCTCCTTCCCTACCATTTGATAACCGCAGCCCATCAGGAACGTAAAACAACAAAGAATCGATACAGCAATTTTCATCCAATCGTCCTGTGCATCTATAAAGGTTCCTTCTATCAGCAAACAATATTGACTAATTTTTTAGGAACGAGAATCACCCGTTTAATCTCTTTTCCCTCGACTAATCTTCGAATCCTCTCGCTCCTCAAGGCCCAGGCCTTGACCTCTTCTTCACCATAGGAGACCGGGATAGTCATTCGATCCCTAAGTTTCCCATTGACCTGAATAACGATCAATACCTCATCTTCTAAAATGGCCTCTGGATCATAATCTGGCCATCTGGTTTTCAGGATAGATTGTTGATTTCCCAAGGCCTCCCAGAGTTCTTCTGCAAAATGGGGAACAAAGGGAGAAAGCAGAATGACGACCGTTTCAATCGCCTCCCGGATCACTCTTCGTGAGATTTCATCGGTTTGATCTCTAATCGGTGAAGTATAGATCTCATTGACCAATTCCATAATGGCACTGATGGCTGTGTTGAAATGGAATCGTTCGATGTCCTCTGTCACCTTTTTAATCGTTTTATGAGTCTTCTGTCTAAGAGATTTCTGATCCCCATCAAGGGACGTTCCAAAGGCAAGGGGCTTTACCGCCTGCAGAGGATGATGGAGCTCGTAAAAAAGTCTCCAGACCCGATTGAGGAAGCGAGCCGACCCCTCAACTCCCTGGTCACTCCAGTCAAGATCTTTTTCAGGAGGAGAGGCAAAAAGGCAGAACATCCTCGCTGTATCCGCTCCATATTTCTCAACCAAGTACTCAGGGTCGACCACATTCTTCTTCGATTTGGACATCTTCTCCAGCCTTCCAATGGAAACCTGACCTCCACACTTCTGACACCGGATCCCATTTTCTCGTTCCTCTACCTCTGAGGGAAAGAGATAGCCATCTCTGGAACATTCATAGACCTCTTTGCAGACCATTCCTTGGGTCAAAAGGTTTGTGAATGGTTCCTCCACATTGACCCACCCCATTTCCTTTAAAACCCGCGTAAAAAAACGAGAATAGAGAAGGTGTAAGATGGCATGTTCAATTCCACCGATATATTGATCCACAGGCATCCAGTAATCCACCCTTTTTCGATCCAGGGGGCCCTGATCATAATCAGGACATGCAAACCGATCAAAATACCATGAGGATTCAACAAAGGTGTCCATGGTATCTGTTTCTCTCCGACCTGGTCCACCGCACCTTGGACATGATGTTTTCACAAATTCCTCTAAACCAGCCAGAGGAGATTCCCCTCTTCCCGTAATCTCCACATTGAAAGGGAGAACCACAGGGAGGTCTTTCTCAGGAACAGGTACGGTTCCACACCGTTCACAATAGATGATTGGAATAGGGGCCCCCCAATACCGCTGTCTCGAAATCCCCCAATCCCTCAGCCGATAACTGATTCGGCTACCCCCAAGGCCATTTTCCTCAAGGTAATTGGCTATCCTTTCTCTGGCTTTAATACTATCCATGCCATTGAATGGTCCAGAATTGATTAGGATCCCCTCGCCCTCATAGGCTTCGGTCATGGTTTCAGCCTTTAATGTCTGTCCCTCAGGTTGAACCACAACGATTAATGGGAGCCCATATTTCTTTGCAAATTCAAAATCCCTCTGATCATGGGTCGGCACAGCCATCACCGCTCCAGTCCCATAATCCATCAAGACAAAATTGGCCACAAAGATCGGCATTCTGGCCTTTGTCATGGGATTCAGACAATAGGCCCCTGTAAACACCCCTTCCTTTTCAGTGGTCTCGGCAGTTCTTTTCATTTTGTCCTGCCTCTTCATCCTTTCCACAAATGCTTTTACTGCCTCCTCTTGAGCAGTTCCCTTCGATAGGCTCAAGGCAAGAGGGTGCTCTGGAGCAAGGCTCATAAACGTGGCTCCAAAAACAGTATCTTGTCGTGTGGTGAAGACTTTGATCACCTCTTTAGAATGCTCCAATGGAAAATGAATCTCTGCTCCAACAGATTTTCCTATCCAGTTCCGCTGCATGGTGAGTACGCGTTCAGGCCATCCCGGAAGCTGATCACACCATTTTAAAAGCTCTTCAGCATAATCCGTGATTTTAAAAAACCATTGATCAAGCTCCTTCTGGGTTACTCCTGGATCATCTGCATGACCCCTCCAACAGGTTCCGTCGCTCATGACCTGTTCATTGGCCAAAACGGTCTTACAGATCTCACACCAGTTAACAAACGATCGCTTCTTATAGGCCAATCCCTTCTCAAACATTTTAATAAAAAAGAGCTGCTCCCACTTGTAATAGGAGACATCACAAGTCGCAAACTCCCGATCCCAATCGTAGCTGAAGCCCATTCGCTTCAATTGATTCTTCATGGTCCGAATATTCTCATAGGTCCATTTGGCAGGATGAACGCCGTGCTCGATGGCAGCATTCTCTGCCGGCATTCCAAAGGCATCCCATCCCATCGGGTGGAGGACATTAAACCCTCTCATCCTTTTATATCGGGCAATGACATCTCCAATAGAGTAATTTCGCACATGACCCATATGGATCTTTCCCGAAGGATAGGGAAACATTTCAAGGAGATAATATTTTGGTCTTTCCAGATCCTCAGTCACCTTAAAGAGATTCTGGTCCTCCCAGATTTTTTGCCACTTCTCCTCAATTTCTTTTGGTCGATAATGCTGATCCATCGCTAATCCCATCCATTTCCTATATTCATTAATCGTTTTTCAATGTTCGTTCTCTATCGTCCGTCGTTTAATCTATTCCCTCATCATCTTCCGAATTCGGAGTCTGAGGGCGTTTAATCGAATAAATCCCTCTGCATCCTTTTGATTGTAAACCGTGTCCTTCTCAAAGGTGGCAAAAGCTCCATGATAGAGTGATTTTTCAGATTTTCTACCGATGACCATACAATTCCCCTTATAAAGTTTCAGACGAACTGTCCCCGTCACGTCCTTTTGCATCTCATCGATCGTCTTTCTTAGAACCTCCATCTCGGGTGAAAACCAATATCCATAGTAAATCAATTCGGCTATTTTTGGGATCAAACTATCCCGAAGATGCATGACCTCACGATCCATGGTAATCGACTCGATGGATCTATGCGCAAGGTGAAGGATCGATCCCCCTGGGGTT
>JBBIRT010000139.1:0-8071 GCA_037441725.1 Deltaproteobacteria bacterium
GCTATTTCTTAATAATACTTTTAACAAGAAAAAGGGGTTCTGTCAAAATTTGTTTAAGTAGATTTTAAATCCTGTTTGATATAGAATCATATTGAAATTTAAACGATTCGGCTCGAATTTAAATAAATTGAAAAAGATGGGGAAAAAATGACATTAAAGGAATTGCAGGATGAAGTGATCCGGTGCCAGAAGTGCTCACGACTGGTGGATTACCTGAAAGAGGTCTCCCGTCATAAACCCAAAAGATATCAAAATTGGAATTACTGGTCCAAACCCCTTCCAAGTTTTGGAGATCCCTACGCACACGTTCTGATTGTGGGTCTGGCTCCAGCAGCCCACGGTGGGAATCGAACAGGCCGAATGTTTACTGGGGATCGAAGCGGAGAATGGTTATTTAATGCACTATACCAATTTGGTTTTGCCAACCAACCCAATTCCCTTAGGAGAGACGATGGCTTTCAATTAAGCAATTGTTATATTACGGCAACCTTGCGATGCGCACCCCCCAAGAATAAACCCTTACCAGAAGAGATAGAAAATTGCCGTCCCTATCTATTGAGGGAGCTTGATCTTTTAAGGGAAATAAGGGTCATCGTTCCCCTGGGACAAATCGCCTTTACCCAAACCTTAAAGGCATTGAGAATAAGGGGATATGATGTTCCTTCCATCTCATTCGGCCATGGAAAACATTATCTCCTTTCTATGAAAAAGGAATCCCAGACGATTTCTCTAATCTCTTCATACCACCCAAGTCAGCAAAATACCCTCACTGGAAAACTGACAAAAACGATGTTTCACCAGATATTTAGAATGGTCCAAAGAAGTTTGAAAGGAGAGGACTCTCGTTTGCAGTAGGCTCATGGATGGGAATGATTTGAAAGGTTCAAACCTTGAAATAATCCATGATTAAATTTAAGATAAGAGGAGGAGTTTTCGACTAAATGGATCAAGGAGGAATGATCTTGAAAAGATTAAGTAAAGTTTTCATAGGGCTTTCCATCATCATCCTTATTTCTATAGGATTTGAAGGATCCGTTCTGGCTGCCACCGTACCTCCATCAAAAGGAGACAGATTGCCAGCGATCAGTCTCCCGATTCCCAAAAACCCTGAAGAAAAAACCTACTTAGGACTTTCCGGAAGCGGCTCATTTCAAATCCCTCAAATCAAGGCAACAGTGGTCATCATTGAGATCTTTAGCATGTACTGCCCCTATTGTCAAAAGGATGCCCCTGGGGTGAATGAACTCTATCATCTCATTGAGAACCACCAGGATTATAAAAATAAAATTAAATTGATAGGGATTGGGGCAGGAAATTCTTCTTACGAAGTAGAAATATTCAAGAAAACCTATGGGATTCCCTTTCCACTCTTCTCGGATAAAGATTTCAACCTCCATAAGGCCTTTGGAGAGGTTAGAACCCCCTATTTTATGGTGATTAAAAATCATGAGGATGGAGCACATCAAATCGTCCATACTCAATTGGGGAATTATCCAGGGGCTGAATCATTTCTGGAAATTGTCCTCCAGGCTTCCGGATTAAAATAGGAGAGATCTATGGAAAGACTGAAAGTATCATTCCTTTGCTTTATGATTGGGGTGTCCATGATTTCCGTTTTCATCCCCATGGTCTATGCCATTTCAGAAACCTATAAAGATAATATCTATCCTATAGGGACACTCAAACCCATTGACAGTATCTTAAAAGTAAAGAGAGGGGATCGTGCCCCCAATTTCATCCTCCCATCTGTTTCAGGGGAAAAGATTTCTCTCCATCATTTTCTTGGAAAGAAGAATGTCGTCCTTTCATTTGTTCCAGCCGCCTGGACGCCTGTCTGCTCAGATCAATGGCCAGGGTACAATATTGTAAAGGATATTTTCGACCAATATGATGCCATCCTCCTCGGAATTACAGTGGATAACCTCCCTACCCTTTTTGCGTGGACGAACCAGATGGGTAAGCTATGGTTCCCTGTCCTTTCTGACTTTTGGCCTCATGGAGCCGTAGCTAAAAAATATGGTGTGTTACGCTCTGATGGAGTCTCGGAGAGGGCTTTATTCCTCATTGATAAGAAAGGGATCATCCGTTATATTGATGTACACAACATAAATGAGAGACCTCCCTTAGAGGACCTCATGCGTGCCCTTGAAACCCTAAATCAATAGAATCATAAACGTCCAGACTTCCTGCGATATCTATCGTTCCTGGTTCATCTTTCAATATGTTTTACTCACCCTTTCGGGTTAGAGTTTGATAATTTCCCCTTCCATCCTTTCACCGATATGAAGAATGCCGAGGGTGCCTCGATCAATCAAAGAACGGGTAGGAGAACCTGGGTTGAAAAAATAAATCTTTCCAACCCTATGATTGGCTGGAACATGGGTATGCCCATAAATAATGGCATCAACCCCATTGAATCTCTCTTTGATCCGAGATTCTATTCCGAAGGGAGCCCCACTCCCATGGGTTAAGCCGATTTTAAATCCTGAAATCTCAAGGATCTGATGAAACGGAAGATTCTCTCGAATCTTTGGAGGATCCATATTGCCACAAACACCGATTAGTTCTTTGAAGTTTGATAGGTATTCGATAACACTCCATTCCACAAAATCCCCTGCATGGAAGATCTTCTCTACATCCTTAAAATGGAACTCAATCATCCTCTTAAACTCAGGATTGGGTTCTCTTAAATGCGTATCCGAAAGTACACCGATCTTCATATTAAACTCCATTCTGAACTTAAGGAGGGATGAGGAAGAGGGAAACAAATCTTTTTCCTTCTCACTCTGCTCCCTCAGGAGGAGAGGAGGGGGGGAGAGGATGTTCTATGTTTGAGGAAGGAAGATCAGGATGGCCCTCCTTTCTTTCGAGGGATCCATCCATTTTACAATGGCCCTCAAAAACTCCTCCTTCACTGATGGTCAGGACCGGGGTCGATAATGTTCCATATAATTTTCCTGTGGAATGAATTTCAACCCGACTCTTTGCATGAACCTCTCCTTCCACCAGTCCATTGATGATGATCGAGTTGAGTTCGATCCTCCCTTTGACGGAAGCGGTCTCCCCAACAATCAACGTCCCACTCTCGAAGATTTCTCCTTCAAATTTTCCATCCAGACGGAATATCCCTTCAAAGGTCATCTTTCCCTCAAAGAGGGTCTGCCTCCCAAGATAAGCGCTGATCTCTTCTGAACTGGGAGGAGGACCAGAATTCCCTTTTGAAAAAAGTCCCTTTCCTGCCGACATAGGTTCTCCTTTCCTCTTAATCTATTTTCCAAGAATCACATCCACAAGTCTCTCCAAATCCTGATGGGAATAATATTCTATTTCGATCTTACCCTTTGCTCCTTTCGAAAGGATGTGAACTTTAGTCCCCAAATGCTTTCTCAAGGAATCCTGAATGCTTTGGAGCTGGCTCTTTAAATCATCCCTTTTAAAACTCTTCGGGATTGAGACGTTTGCCTTCGCTGACCATCGCTTGGCAAGGGTCTCTGCCTCACGGACAGAAAGCCCCTTTTTAATAATTAATGAAGAGAGCTCGGTCTGTTTCTCTTTCGTTTCGAGACTGAGGATGGCCCTGGCATGGCCTGAGGTAAGGCGATTCTGGATGAGGTGTTCCCTTATCTCGGGGGGAAGTTTTAAAAGGCGAAGGGTATTGGCGATAGTGGTGCGATCCTTACCTATCCGTTTGCTTAGATCTTCCTGGCTGATGTTAAATTCTTCGATCAGATGTTTGAAGGCTTCAGCAGCCTCAATGGGATTGAGATCTTCCCTTTGGAGATTCTCAATGAGAGAGATTTCTAAGAGATCCCTTCCATCAACCTCTTTGATGATAATGGGAACTTCTTTGAGGCCTGCCTTTTGAGCCGCCCTCCAACGTCGTTCTCCAATGATCAGTTCATACCCCTGATTCACCCTGCGAACGACTAAAGGTTCAAGAATACCTTTCTCTTTGATCGATTCAGCCAATTCCTGAAGTTTTGATTCATCAAAATGCTTTCTTGGCTGAGATCGATTAGGAATGATCTGTTCAATCCCACAATGAAGAAGGGTTTTAGGTTCCTCGGGTTTCAATTCTGGAAGAAGGGCTCCCAGCCCTTTTCCCAAAGCCATTCTCTTAGTAACCATTGACCTTTCCATCCATCAAAATTTCTCGGGCTAATTCTAAATAACTTTCAGCCCCTTTGGAATGAATATCATATAAAAGCACTGGTTTCCCATGACTCGGGGCTTCACTCAGTCGAATGTTCCTCGGGATGATGGTTCTGAAGACTTTGTCTTTAAAATGTCTCCTCACCTCATCCGCTACTTGATGGGAGAGATTGTTCCGACCATCAAACATGGTGAGCAGAATTCCTTCGATCTCCAGTTTCGGATTAAGGGATTGTTTAATCAAACGAATCGTTTTAAGGAGTTGCCCAAGACCTTCCAAAGCATAATATTCACATTGGAGCGGAATAATCACAGAGTGAGCGGCGGTTAAGGAATTGATGGTCAAAAGCCCCAGGGAGGGAGGGCAATCAATAAAGATATAATCATATTCTTCCTCGACTTCTCTGATCAGATTATCCAATTTTTTCTCGCGATCTTTTTCATGAATTAATTCCACTTCTGCACCGATTAAGTCAGTATTGGAGATTACGACATCTAAGAAAGAGAGGGCTGTCTTCTGAACCATCTCCTTTAAACCTGAACCCTGGAGGAGGGCCTGATAGATGGTCCCATTCGTGACTTCTTTATTCAGCCCCACCCCGCTGGTCGAGTTTCCCTGAGGATCGATATCAATAAGAAGGACCTTTTTCTCGATGACGGCAAGAGAGGCAGATAGATTGACAGCGGTGGTGGTCTTTCCCACTCCTCCTTTTTGATTGGCAATGCAGATGACCCTCGCCATCCTCGATCCCCTATCCTTTTAATAGATTTTTATACCATAAAAAAGAGAGGAATGAAAAGAGCAAATTTATAAATTTTGTAATGCATCACTGAAGTGGGGGCCAACGGGGGACTTCCCTTACTTTTTTAATGGCAGGATAGGAGAGATTAGGAGAGCTTGGTAAAAAAGAGAATCGTCCTATGATAGGCAGTAAAAGGAAGGATCAAAGAGACCTTCTCTTTTAATCGATAGGGCAATTCCTCTGTTTCCAGGGGAAGTTTTGTCACTTCGGTATTGAGCCTCCCTTTCATAGCAATCACCATCCCCTCTTTTTTCAGGAAAGGGGAGCTCAAGTTGAGAAGGGTTTTTAGATCGGAAAAGGCCCTTGAAATTGTAAAATCGAACTTCTCCCTTAACCGCTGATAAATCTCTTGATCCCCAACATGGCCATGAATGGCCTCTATCCCTTTTAGATCAAGCAATCGAATGAGATGCCTCTGGAAATCAACTTTTTTACGAACGGAGTCGATCAGGGTGGTTAGGAGGTTAGGTCTTATGATCTTTAATGGAATCCCTGGAAATCCTGCCCCTGATCCGATGTCTAAGAGGGTAGAATTCCCAGGAATGTAAGGAGCTACTGAAAAAGAATCTATAAAATGCTTCAGGACAATCTCTTTTTCTGATCGGATGGCGGTGAGATTGATCTTTTGATTCCATCTGAGGAGTTCATTGAGAAATACTTCAAAAGAATAAATCGAATCTTCGCTTAACCCAATCCCAAACAATTTCGCTCCCTCAACCAGGAGATTGACATTTGCCTCTTCCATATCAGGACAGGAAATTCTATCACCGGGGTTTTTCTTTCTCTCCCCCAGTCTCTTTGATTTCTTTCTGGATTCGTTTGGTCTTATTCAAAGATTTTGGTTTGATCTGCTTCTCTATTTTCCCCTCTGTGGGACTTTCCCTACCAGTTCTCCCAATCCTCTCTTCAGAGGACCCTCCTTTTTCTAACTCAGAGGGCTTCAATCCTTCAGATCGTTCTAATCTCTCACCTCCTTTTTCAGAAGATTTAGGACCTTTCAACGTACCAGGAACTTTTTCAGGGAGTCTATCTTCCCTTTGCCTCCCCATAGACTCTCCTTCAAGAGGCTTTGCCTCCAATGGTTTTTCAGATTCTCCTTTTTTAGATGGTTTTATTTCTCTCACCCTTTCATCTCCTTTGCTTTCTGGTCCTATTTTCCTCTCCTCCTTCTCTGATAGTCTAGGTCCTACTGATCTGTCTTTCTCTTTTCTAATGGGTGGAGGACCCTCCCTCTTCTCAAATTCTCTTTCAAGGGGTTTCCCTTCTTTGACTCGTAATGGCATTTCTTTAGGGGGTAATTCAGGCCTAATGACAGAGGCCTCCCTTTGCCTGACAAAAGGACGTTTCTCTTTTAACTCCCTAACCCTTATTTCTCTAATCGTCTCCGGAGGACGTTTAGAATGGGGGATCTCTTTAATGACGGGCATCAATGTGGTTTTTTCAGGTTTAATTTCAGGCCGTCCAACACTGATCTTTTCTTTAAGAAACGGATTCTCCCTCACCTTCAAATCGACAGGTCTCCCTTTAACAAAAGTGTCGTGGTGAACCACTGTGACGGCATCCCTGACCCGAACATTCCTATAAACGACTTTATGGATATCAATATGAGTCACGTTGACCTGAGTGATGTTAACGCTATGAGGTCCATAATCACCACGTCCATAATAGATCTCACCAGGAGCCAATGGAACCCATGAAATATAAGTAGGAGTGTGAACCCAGGCAACAAATCCTGGTCCCCAGAAAACAGCCCCTCGGGGTGGAGGAACCCAACACCATCCAATTGAGCCCACAAAGGCCCACCTTCCATAATGATAAGGAACCCATCCCCAGGGCTCATAAGAAACCCAAACATAGTCACCCCGAATCCAAACCCAACGACCGATCCGATAAGGAGCCCATCCTACAGAAATGACCACCCTGGGTGTCCAAACGTAACCATATTCTCTCACATAGACCCATCTCCCATTCCTTTCAAAATCGGTGGAATAGACCTGCAACTCCTCTGGGAGATAACGGGCTGGTGGCCTCCGTTCAGCATACAGCCGGTCTCTTTCTCTGTTCCATCGCTCCCATTCGTCCGGTGGACCTAAAGGGGTAAGCTCTGCATAAGTTTCTTCTTTTTGAGAAAGGGCATTTCCTGAATCGACCCGGGTAATTCCATCTCGATTTTCTGCATTCACATAGCCTCGATATACATAGAGGTCTGTGAAGCCCTCCGGAGTGACATCCACTCGAAAGATTGACTTTTCATAGGTTCGGATCGATGAAATGGGTGTATCCATCTGGAGATAAGTCCCTTCCAGTCCCCTAAAATTTACGTAACTTTTACCCTCTGTGAGGTAGAATTGAAAAGAATCTTTTTCATCAGTGAGAATTTCAAGGGCTGTATTCTCGTCGAGCCTCAGAAGAGTCCCCTCCCTCAGTTGGAGTTCAGCCTTTCCTGCTTCGGGGACCCATATTCGATCGCCCTCCTTCAGAGGGAGATTGATGGAAGCAGGAACCCATTCCTCCGTATCCTCAGTTCTAATCTGCACCTCTCCCTGGATAAGACTGAGTCGAATGGACCCTAAGGGGGATGGATAGGAATAGACGGGTAATATCAACAGTCCTAAAAAGATAAATATATATTTTAAAATTTTCATCTCCTTATATTCCTCCTCTCCCTTCTTTTTGATCAATCTGTTATTCTATTTGACGCTCATCTCTCTTTTTTTATTCTAATCTTTTTTTTATTGTCATAGCAACAAAATATGTTAAAATGGCCATAATTTTAAAAGATTCAATAGGATGCCCCCAAGGGTTTAACCCCTCTCTTATCTGAGGAAAAAAGAGAAGATGCCCATCATCAAACCCAAAATACATTTTGTCTGCCAGTCCTGTGGATATCAGGCACCAAAATGGTTGGGAAAATGTCCAGGATGTCACCAATGGAACACCTTGGTGGAAGAACGAATCATTGAGGAAAAGGTCTCTGAACGAAATCTCCTTGGTTTTGAAAGCGAGGCGATTCCAACCCCTATTCCTGAAATTATCACGGTGGAGAAGGGAAGATTTCAAATTGGAATAGGAGAATTGGATCGTGTTTTAGGAGGGGGGATCGTCTTTGGTTCAGT
>JBBIRT010000140.1:0-6853 GCA_037441725.1 Deltaproteobacteria bacterium
CAAAAGATGAGGAGAATAAAAATGAGAATGGTTTTTCTTACCTCTCTTTTGAAGGGCCTTTCCATCCTTCCTCCTATGCCGTGGAGAAATAGTCTATTTTTTAATTGGCTCACCTGTCAAGTAAAATTCTTAAAGTTCTAATAAAGGGATCCATCCCCAGACAGAGCATGATCAATAATCCATAGGAATTGAAGGCAACAAAGAGAGAGTGAAGCTGATCCTTCCCGACGGGGTCTTTAAAAAATTTGAAAGCCTTCCAGCATAACCAACCTCCAATTCCTAAGATCCCTCCGGTGATCATCGGAGATCTGACCATCTCAAAAAATGGAATAATAAAAGCACTCACTCCAGTGGCAAGGATCCACAAGAAGAGCACCCTTTTAATCTGGATTGGTGTAAATATCGATTCAAGGGAAGGGAATCCTGCCCTTTCATAGTCTTTCCCATTGTTAAAGAGAAGAAGCCAGAAGTGTGGGGCTTGCCAAATATAAAAAAAGAAGAAAATCCCATAAACCTTAGGATCTTTGAGGTGTCCGCCTCCAGATAACCACCCCATTAATGGGGGGATACCTCCGACCAATGCCCCGGGGATGACCGCCAAGGGGGTTCTCTTTTTCAGGGGGGTATAGATTCCGAGATACCAGAATATGGCAAATATTCCTAAGCCTAAGGCAATCCAATTGACCCCAAAAATAAGGAGTAAGAATCCAGAGAAAAGAAAGCATGATGAGATAAAAAAGGCTTTTGAAGGAGAGAGCCTTTTCGATGGAATGGGACGATAGGCAGTTCTCTTCATTAATTGATCCCGATCCCTTTCCTGGACTTGATTGAGACCGCAAGCCCCGCAGGTCAGAAGGAATATTCCAGTAAGGGGAAGGAGAACCTCCCCTGTTATTGCTTGTTTGGCTAAAGAAAAAGTGACCAGGGCTGAGAAAGTTACAAATAGAGAAATCTTAAACCTTGTTAGTTCCAAAAGAATCTCAACCCATTGAATCATCCCATGCAATTTCAACCCTCATCCTTTATTTTAATCCTTTGAGATAGTTAATAATCTCGTCAATCTCCTCCTCTCTCAGAAGTCCTTTTTGGGAAGGCATGATAGGAGGAAATCCCTTCACAATTTCAGAATTGGGTTCCAAGATAGATTTCTTTAAATAAAGCTCATCTGCCTTAACTTGCCGCTCCCTCCCCTCCGCTAACACCGTAACCATTTTACCAAAGAGACCTTTTACTGTAGGCCCAGCAAGCTGGCTTCCATCGACGCTGTGGCAGGATTTGCAGCCTCTTTCCTCGAAAAGTCTTTGTCCTGATAAAAGAAGTTTTGCCTCCCTCACCCCTCTCTCCTCGTACCATTGCTTGAATTCGTTCTCAGGAAGGACAATCACCTTGGTCATCATATAGGAATGCTGGATCCCGCAATATTCTGCGCAAAGCACATCATAGACCCCTGTCTCCATCGGTCTAAACCATACCTGATTTATCATTCCAGGAACTGCATCCTGTTTCACCTTAAAGGCTGGGACATAAAAACTGTGGATGACATCCTGAGAAGAGAGGGATAGATGGATGGCCCTTCCTACTGGGACTCTGAATTCCGAGGTTTTCAATCCATTTTCATATTCAAATAACCAGGACCACTGGCGAGCCGTCACTTTTACCTTCAAGGCATCCTCTGGAATTTTCCTGAGGGATTGAAAGCCTTTCAATCCATAATAGAACATGCTCAAGACGATAAGCGTGGGGACAACGGTCCAGATGATTTCCAACCCAATATGCCCCTGGATATCTTTGGGGTGAGGATGACGTTTTCGATGATATCGAAGGACAAAGAAGATCATCAAAAAGGTGATGAGAACCAGCAGGAAAACCGCAATCGCTCCTATGAAGAGAAAAACATTCTCAACGATTCTATCTGAAGGGTGTATTGCATTCGACATCATCCTCAATCCCCCTATCGAAAAACCACATCCAAGAAGGTGAATCCGATAAAGAGGACCAGGAGGAGTAAAATCCCTGGAATGATCCATCGGAATAACCTGATTTTCTTTTCGTATCTCAAATGCATGAAGTAATTCAAAATCAAACTTGATTTGATCGTAGCAACGAGGAGGAGGATGACCATGCCCCATCGTCCCCAATCCATCCCTGCAAAAGAGACGGTAAGGCCGGTCAGAAAGATCAATATCATCCAAACCCAAACATAAGTTTTAGGACTGAGAAAAACAGGTTTTCCCCTCATTCCCATCTGATTCTCTCTCTTAAGGTATTAGATAGAAGAGTGGAAATAAGAAGACCCACAGGATATCCACCAAATGCCAATATAACCCCGTATTTTCTAAAGGGATAAAATGATCTTCGTTGACCTTCCCTTTTATGATGAGGATCCCCATGATGACAAGTACGATCAAACCGATCAGGACATGAAAACCATGTAATCCTATCATCGAATAATAAAGACCAAAAAAGAGGATCTCTCCTGAATTCCTCTCTAAGAGTCGGGGGGAATTGGGATAGATCCCATGATCGATTTTTTCAACCCATTCAACATATTTCAGCCCAAGAAAGAGTAACCCCAAAAGGAGGGTTGCAATCAGGGAAAGAAGGGATACGGAGCGTTTCCCTTCCTTTAGGGAGGAGATGGAGAGGGCAATGGTGAGGCTGCTCGTTAAGAGCAGGAGGGTATTGACTGTGCCTATCGGTCGATTCAAGGCCTCTGCAGCCAGATGAAAGGAATGAGAAAATTTAAAGCGATAAACTGAATAGAGAATAAACAATCCTCCAAAGAGGAGGATTTCGGAAGACAAAAAGAGCCACATCCCCATTTTAGAACTTGTTTCATCTTGATAATACTTCATCTTGAGCAACCGGTAGAATCCAAAACATCCTATTTTAATCTCAGGATAAACCGACCCAACCATCATAAGGGCCCCGGTCAACAACCGGAATCTCCTTAAAGTTTTCCTTTGGAGGTGGAGAAGGGATCTGCCATTCCAATGTGGCCCCACCCCATGGGTTGATCTCTCCCTCTTTCCCTCTGAAAAGGGAATAGAAGAGATTTCCAAACAGTAAGATCAATCCAGCAATCAGAATCCAAGAACCGATAGTGGAAATGAATTGGAGCGAATGGAAAGGCGGCAAATAATCATAATATCTTCTCGGCATCCCTTTCCATCCCAAAATGAGCATGGGGAAATAAAGAGTATTAAATCCAACAAATAGAAATACCCAGGCAAGAAATGGGATTTTCTCATAAACCATCTTTCCGAACATTTTGGGGAACCAGTAATGGAGGGCGCCAAAAATGGCAAACCCCGTTCCACCAAAGATCACATAATGAAAATGTCCAACCACCCAATAGGTATCGTGGAGATGGACATCGGTAGCAAGGGCCCCTTGAAAAAGACCGGTAAGCCCCCCAATTGAGAAAAGAAAGATGAAGGTGAGAGCAAAAAGAAAAGGAGGTTTTATTTCGATCGAGCCTTTATATAGTGTGGCCACCCAATTAAAAACCTTAATCGCACTTGGAACTGCCACCAAGAAAGTTAAAAGGGAAAAGATTAAACTGGCCAGATCACTTTGGCCACTTACAAACATATGATGCCCCCAGACCAGAGATCCGACACTGGCAATGGCAAGGCTTGAAAAGACTATGGCCTTGTATCCAAAGATGGTCCTGTGAGCAAAAACAGGAATGATCTCCGAGATGACTCCCATGGCTGGAAGAATCATAATATAGACTGCAGGATGGGAATAAATCCAAAAGAGATGTTGATAGAGGATGGGATCCCCTCCCTTCGCAGGATCAAAGATTCCCACTCCAACTAATCTTTCCAGTAGGGTGAGGAGCAAGGTAATCCCAACCACTGGAGTCACAAGAACCTGAACCCATGCGGTGGCATAAAGGCTCCAGATAAAAAGAGGGAGCCGAAACCAATGCATCCCTTGAGCCCGAAGCCTGTGAATGGTAGTAATGAAATTTATTCCCGTAAGAATCGATGAGAATCCAAGGATAAAGACGGCAAAAACGGCCAAAGGGACATTGACCGTAGTTCGAAGGCTATAGGGGACATAAAAGGTCCAACCTGTATCCATGGGTCCCTCCCCGGTGAATAGGGAGACAATGGCTAATAGGGCTCCAATCAAATAAATCCACCACGAAAGAAGGTTGATCTTTGGAAAGGCAACATCCCGTGCACCGATTTGGATGGGCAAAAAGAAATTTCCGAAGATGGCAGGAATCCCTGGAATGACAAATAAAAAGATCATGATAACGCCGTGGAGAGTAAAAAGGGTATTATAGGTCTGGGGTAGCATGAAGGTGGGCCCTGGAGCAATCAGCTCTAAACGCATGAGGAATCCAAGAGAGACCCCAATGAAGAAAAAAGATAGGATGGTCACCAAATAAAGAATTCCAATCCTCTTATGGTCTGTAGAAAAGATCCACTCTAAAAGCCAATGAAGGCCTCCTTCTGAATGATAAAAATGTTTCCCCCTTTGGGTCTCCCCTAATCTTACAGCATCCATCTTCATGGCCTCTTCTCATGGGCTCGTCGCCTTCCTTTTATCATCAGGAAGAGAATAAAGATAAAAGCAAAAAATAAGGTGACCATCCCAGTCACTTTTAAGGTATTAAAAACATACCTTCTGCCTTTTGGATCATAACTAAAACAGAATCGTAATACCTTGTTGATAGTTGGTCCTATCCTTCCCTCCGAAGCCTCCAAAATGGCCATTTTTAGGTCAAAAGGTAAAAAGTCCATTCCATAAATGTATCGGGTAATCCTTCCCCCTGATGAGAGGACGATCAATGCAACTGGATGCTGAAAGGTTTTCCCCTCCCGTTTAAAACGAAATCCTATGGAATCCATCAATCTCTTAATATTCTCTTTATCCCCTGTGAAAAAACGCCATGCCTCTCGGGGAAAGGGTTTTTCAATCATCTTAAGGTAGAACTCCTTTTTTTCATTCGCAAGTTCAGGCGTTTCCGTCTCATCAAAACTGATGGCCAAAACTTTAAACTCCTTCCCTGGTTCAGCCGTTAATTGTTGAAGGGTTTGAGCAAGTTGGTATAAGAGATAGTTACAAATATCAGGACAGGAAAAGTAGACAGGAACAAGAAAAGTAGGAGTATAGATTAATGATCCGAGTATCACTGTCTTTCCATTTTCATCAAGAAGGGTTACATCAAGGGAAATCTGGTTTCCCAATTTTTCATCCACCCCAATCCTCGAATCATCTTCTTGATGCTCATCATGAGCATCGGCCCAAAGCGCAATCAAAACCATCCCGATAACCAAAGCCAAGATTCTCAGAGAGGACCGTAAGCTCATGATGATGAAAAACCTCTCAATAAAAAGTTTTTCTACTAATTTCTAATAAATAATAGATCGATATCTTTTATAATCTATGGGCAATAAAGGAGGATGTAAATGGGGAGTATCATGTATTTATTTGGGAATCAAACAGTATTTTAGTCCTCTTTCAATAAATCCTTATTCTCTTTCTCCTCAATGAGTTTTAGCCTCATAAATCCTTCTTTTAATCTGGCCGATGTGTTGAGTCACGGGAATCTCTTTGGGACAAACCTCGGTGCATTTCCAAAGGGTCTGACATCCCCAGACCTTTTCTGGATGATCCAGCAGGGCCATTCTCTCTTCTGATCCCTCATCCCTTGAATCGAAGAGGTATCGAAAGGCTCGGACCAATGCTGCAGGTCCTACATAATCCTCTGTCTCCTTATTCTGGTTGACAGGGCATGAGCTGGTACAACAGGCACAAAGGATACAGCGTATGGCCTCTTCAATCAATCGATGATCCTCTGGAGACTGAAGCCTCTCCCCAGCAGGGGGAGGTGAGAGACTGATCAGATAGGGTTTAAGTGAATGATATTTTTGAAAAAAGGGGTTAAGGTCTACAATCAAATCTTTAATCACTTTAAAAACAGGAAGGGGTTCCACCAGGACCTCCTCCTTTAAATCTTTGACCAATTTTTGACATGCCAAACCACAGATACCATTGATACGGATTCCGTCCGATCCACAAACCCCATGACCACAAGACCAGCGATAGGCAAGGGTAGAATCCTGTTCCCATCGAATCTGATTCAGACAATCAAGAAGTCGATCCATGGGACTGGCTTTCACCTCATAGGTTTGGTAATAAGGCTTCTCATCCCTACTGGGGTCGAAACGAAAGATCTTTAATCTCACCCGATTCAACATCTATTTCCCCTCCATTAATAAACTCTCGTCTCTGGTTGAAACCTCGTGATCTTTACAGGTTTGTACCTCACCTCTGGGCCTTTTGAAGTTTGTAAGATAAAAGTATGTTTTAAAAAATAGCGATCTGAACGAAATGGAAAATCTTCACGGTAATGGGCCCCCCGACTTTCTCGGCGGTTTAGGGCACTGATAAGAATTATTTCAGAGAGGTTGAGTTGATGGAACAACTCGATGGCCTCCATCAACTCGTAGTTAAAAATCTTTCCTTTATTGAAGAGGGCTATCCTCTGACTCCGATCTTTTAAGGCACGGATCTCTTCGATCCCTTTTTTTAGACCCTCCTCATTTCGGAAAACAGATCCATATTCCGTCATGATAGATTGCATCTGCCTTCGAAGAGGAGCAACCCTCTCCTCTCCTTTTCGATTCAGAAGCCCAGATATCCAATCCCCCAAAAATTTTAAAGGCTCTCCTGAGGGGGAAGGAGGATCCATCCTCTTAACCCATTCCCTCATGGCTATCCCACTTCTTCTCCCAAAAACGAGTAGGTCGAGAAGGGAGTTGCAACCCAGTCGAGTGGCTCCATGAACGGAAACACAGGCACATTCTCCGGCGGCAAATAATCCTTGGAT
>JBBIRT010000140.1:6863-8040 GCA_037441725.1 Deltaproteobacteria bacterium
CCTTTCTCATCCCCCAACACCCTTCCATCTACATCCGTAGGAATTCCACCCATGATATAATGGCAGGTCGGAGCAACCGGAATAGGATCATAGACTGGATCGACCCCCAAATAGATCCTGGAAAAGGACGCTACCTCCCAGAGTTTTTCCTTTATCTTCTCCTCTCCAAGATGGGTGAGATCAAGATGGACATAATCCTTCCTGCCGATTCCTCTCCCCTCTCTGATTTCTTTCAGGATAGCTCGGGAGACAACATCCCTTGGGGCCAGATCCCTTACGGTTGGAGCATACCGTTCCATAAAACGCTCACCCAATCGGTTCCTTAAAACCCCCCCTTCTCCTCTGGCTGCCTCGCTGATCAGGATTCCGGAAGGATAAAGGCCTGTCGGATGGAATTGAATAAATTCCATATCCTCAAGGGGGATCCCTGATTGATAAACGAGGTTAAATACCTCACCCGTGGTTGCATTTCCATTAGAGGTAATTTTATAGATTTTTCCACATCCTCCAGTAGCAAGGAGAATGGCTTTGGCTTGAAGGAGGTTCAGTTCGCCCGTTGCCAAATCATAGGTAATCCCTCCGATACACCTTTTTCCCTCCATCAGTAGAGAAAGAAGATAGTGCTCAGGATAGAACTTTACCTGGCGACGTAAACATTGATCATAGAGAGTATCCTCTACCACTCTTCCTGTATGGTCTGCAGCATAGCAGGCTCTCTTGACAGGTCTTTTCCCATAGTCTCGAGTATGACCTCCAAAATTTCGTTGGGCAATCTTCCCCTCGGGGGTGCGACTGAAAGGAACTCCCATATGTTCCAACTCATAGATGACCCTGGGAGCATCCTTCACCATGATCTCAATGGCATCCTGATCCCCTAAATAATCTCCTCCTCTGACCGTGTCATAGAAATACCATTCCCAGTGATCCTCTTCTTCATTTCCAAGAGGCGCAGTAATCCCTCCTTGGGCCGCACCAGAATGGGATCGAGTTGGAAAAACCTTGCTCACCACTGCCACATCAGCTCCATCCGCACATTCTACTGCAGCTCGAAGCCCTGCCAAACCCGCTCCAACGATAACAATGTCATGGGACCATCTCATAAAACCTTCCCTTACTCCAAGTGGCCTCCATCAAGAGTCATGAAAGAGACTAAGGGACCTTCCCCGCAATTAGCATC
>JBBIRT010000141.1:0-4390 GCA_037441725.1 Deltaproteobacteria bacterium
ATAGCCTAAAACCAGAGGCAGTCGTGAAGGCCTTAGAGGGCATGACCAAACCTGGTAGCCTGAAGACCGTTTTTGGCCCTGGCCATATGGGAGGTCTAAAAACATTTGGAGTCAATGGAATGCTTGTAAGACCTATTCCAATTACTGTAATCCAGAAGAATGATATAAAAATGATTAAATGGGTCACCCCAGAGCTCCCCTAAAAATAGGAAGAGTTAAATATATATTTTGTTATAAATCCAATCCTCTCCCTTAACCGAAGGGAATACCTTACAAGTTTCTCATTTCGTCAATAGGAAAGGATGCCATGAAGGAGTCTCGATTTAAAATGAGAGGAGAGGATGAAATCAATAAACCCATAAAAGATTTAAATGATAGAAATTAATAAGGAGGGTAAGAAAATGGTTAGAAAAATATTTTCTCTCGGAGGTTTAGGCCTGTTCTTCTTATCTTTAATATTATTCAACTTCGTCGGTAGTGGAGAGGCTCAAGAGGCTAAAAGTTTTAAAACCCTTAAGATTGGGACGATCTCACCCATTTCAGGTCCTCTTGGAGTCATTGGTCTAACCTGGGGGCGTGGGTTTAATCTATGCGCAGATTGGTTGAATGAACAGGGAGGAATAAAAGTTGGAGCTGATAAATATAAAATCCAGTTCATCCATGAGGATAGTAAGGCAAGCCCTGAAGCTGCTGCAGCCGCTGCCAATAAGCTCGTCCATCAAGATAAGGTGAAGTTTGTAATTGGGGATGTATTAAATCCCTGCTCAGAGGCCATTTACAGTGTTACCAACCCTGCCGGTGTGCTCCATGTCTTGTTATATACGATGGATCCATATCGAGAAGATCAATGGGGTTTGGGCCCTGACAATCCCCTGTTGGTTCTCCACATGCCAACCATAACCCTTTCCTATGACTCTTTCTTTAAATACCTGAATAAAACTTATCCAAATGTAAAGAAACTGGTTTATGGGGTAGCCAATTATCCTTTTACTCGAATGATAAAAGAAGCTATTGATACGGCCGAGGCAAACGGATTTAAGGTATTAGGGGGCGAAACCCTCGATTATGGTTGGACAGATTTTTATCCCTTTATGACTGCTCTTCTGAAGAATAAACCCGATGGAATCTTCATTATTCACGGCGGTGGCCCAGACTTGGTCGCGGTGGAGATCAAGGCTGCCCGTGAGCTTGGGTTTAAAGGACCTATCATCTCATTTGGCTCAGCAAGTCCATTATTGATCCCAACCACTGTAGGGGCCCAGAATAGTTATGACATCATATGCAACCAGGCCTTTGCAGGTGCACCGGAGGCAACAAAGATGATGAAAGAAGTCAAGAAAAGGTGGGACGCAAAATTTCCAAAAGAGGTTTTTATCGACGATGCTTTGATGGCATGGGATGAAGTATGGGTTTTGGCTCAAGGAATAGAAAAGGCTAACAGCCTTGATCCAGAAGTGGTTTTAAAAGCTCTCGAGAACATGAATAAACCAGGTAGTTTAAATACGACTTTTGGCCCTGGCTCCATGGGAGGTTTAAAAACCTTAGGAGTTAACAGAATGCTTGTTCGACCTTTCCCCGTTACTGTGGTTCAAAAGGGAAAGATCAGTATGGTGAAATGGGTAACCCCTGAATTACCATAGGCGATATCAAATCTGAAAAGGTGAATAGGGACTAAGGGTTATCTGATACCTGCCCAGTCCTAAAGGGGTAAGATTATTCATGTTTGGTATTCCAATTGAATCATTGGTGCAAAGCCTTATCAATGGCATTGCCCTAGGTTGGATTTATATCCTTATCGCCATGGGCTTGAGCCTGATCTTTGGAATTATGAGAATCCTCCAGTTTGCCCATGGTGAGGTTTACATGCTCGGAGCCTATACCATCTATTTTTTCAGCGTCACTCACGGATTCAGTTTCTTTACGGCAATGCTGATCAGCTTGGTGATGGGTCTTGTATTGGGTCTTATCCTCGAAAGGTTCTTCTTCCGTCCTCTTGGGGGTGAGCTCCTGACGACGATCATGGTCGCTTTGGGACTGATGATCATTCTGCAGGCCAGCGTTACAGTGGGTTTTGGTGTCACCCCTAAGTCAATTCCTTCATTTGCCCCCCAGCCCGCCGAGATCTTAGGAATCATGCTTGGCAGGGATAGGCTTATTGCGGTCGGGGTCAGCATAGGGATGATCTTACTCCTTTATCTCTTTCTTAAGAAGACAAAATACGGTCAAGCCTTAACAGCTTCAGCCCAACACCCAGAAGCCAGCCTTCTAATGGGAATCGATCCGACTCAGATGTCTGTCATTGCCATGGCCATTGGGAGTGCCTTAGCCGCTATTTCTGGGGGGTTAATGGGAGCCATTTTTCCCATCAATCCTTTTATGGGAGGAACTGCTCTGATGAAGGGGCTGATCATCATTATCCTGGGAGGGATGGGAAGCCTTTTGGGGGTGGTGGTTGGGGGAATGATCTTAGGGCTTATTGATGGCATAGCCCCTGTCCTGGCTGGACCTGCAGCAGCAGCCATCTCCCCCCTTTTCATCGTTGCAATCATTCTGGTGGTCAGGCCTCAAGGTTTATTTGGTCATGAGTGAGAAACCTCCAATGAAATTATTAGGCATTTCGTTAATAATTGTCTTTCTTTTCTGCTTACCCTTAATTTTAAAAAACATTTATTGGCTCCACGTCCTCAGTCTTGCATGGATCAATGTTCTTTTAGCCTCAAGCTTGCGTACCATTAATCTCACAGGAGAACTCTCTTTGGGACAGGTAGGCTTCAAGCTGAATGGGGCTTATTCCTCAGCTCTATAATCGCTGAACACACGACTCTCTGTTTGGTTAACGATGCAGCTTGGTGGGTTAGTAGCTGCAAGCATTGCCTTCATCCTGAGTTACCCCATTCTTAGGGCCAAAGGGGTCTATTTTACTGTTTTGACCTTTTTAGTCTCCGAAATCTTCAGGCTCAGTATGTGGTATACCCCAAGCCTCTCTGGAGGACCTGCAGGCTTATCCAAGATCCCTGCTCCCAACCGCATCCATCTTTTTGGAATGGGAACCATTACCTTTACAACCAAAACCTCTTATTATTATCTTCTCCTGATCATAGTGATGATAAGCCTCATCATTCTTTTCCGTATTGAACGTTCCTTTGGATTTACTTGGTTAGCGATCAGACAAAATGATAGTTTAGCAGAATCCGTTGGGATTAACGTAATGGGCTATAAACTGATTGCCTTTGTCATTGGATGTTTCTTTGCTGGAATTGCCGGTGCCTTATTTGCTCATTTCATGCACCTTCTAACGACGGATGTCACAGCAATGTTTGGTATGCTTATGTCCATCTATATTGTCATTTATATGGTAGTGGGGGGGCAATCCAGTTTTGCTGGCCCCATTTTAGGTGCCGTCACTCTCACCCTCGTTCCTGAGTTTGCTCGTCCCCTGAAAGAATACCAACCTATCATCTTTGGGGCTCTGGTCATTCTCATCATTTTCTTTATGCGTCAAGGGCTGATTGGTTTACCAAATTATATCTCCTCAAGATTGAGAAAAAGATAAAGGGCTCATTTAAACAGGATATTTATAAATATTGGCGTGTGAAATTCAAGAGATGTTCAGGTTAAACAAGATTTGATTCATGAAAGGGGTAGAGGGAAAGATTGCTTGAAATTACTGGATTAACAAAGTATTTTGGAGGACTGGCTGCTGTTGTCGATTTAAATTTAGATGTACACCAGAGAGAAATTCTCGGTCTGATTGGGCCAAACGGGGCTGGGAAAAGTACAATCCTGAATATGATATCAGGTAGCCTTCGGCCTAACAGTGGTAAGATATTTTTTAAAGGGGAAGAGATCACTCATCTTCCAGCACATGGTCGTGCTCAAAGAGGAATTGCTCGAGTCTTCCAAGCAAATACCCTCTTCCCAGATCTTTCTGTTATAAAAAATGTTAGGGTCGGGTTCCATCTTCATTCCGGAATTGGATTTTGGGACTCCTTCTTTGGACGAAAGCATTCTATAGACTCCCAAGAAAAAAAACTTTATGAAAAAACCTTAGAAATTCTTTATCTCGTTGGACTATATGAAGAGAGAGAGAAGGTCGCGACAGACCTTCCCCATGCAAGTCAACGTACCCTATGTCTTGCCATCGCCCTGGCTACTGAACCGAGTTTATTGCTCCTCGACGAACCAGTAACCGGAATGAATGCTGAAGAAGTTGTAAAAATGCTTTCTGTGATCAGGAAACTACGAGATGAGAAAAGCATCACCTGCATCCTCGTAGAGCATAATATTAGGGCAGTAATGAATCTCTGCGAGCGGATTGCTGTGGTCAATTATGGGAGGAAGATTGCAGAAGGCACCCCTAAAGAAATTAGCGAAAACCCGGCCGTGATCG
>JBBIRT010000141.1:4459-7995 GCA_037441725.1 Deltaproteobacteria bacterium
GGGATATTAAAGGGGATCTCTTTAGGGGTCGAACAGGGTGAAATTGTAACCCTGATTGGGAGTAATGGAGCAGGCAAAACCACAACCTTGCGGGCCATTTCAGGATTGAAACGCCCTGATTCAGGAGAGATTCGATTTAAACAGAAAAGGATTGATCAGATGACCCCACAGGATATCTTTAAAATGGGCATCTCTCACGTCCCGCAAGGAAGATGGCCTTTCCCCTATATGTCTGTTTTAGAAAATATCAAATTAGGGGCTTACCATCGAAGAGATAAGAAACAAGTAGAAAAAGACCTTGAAGAGTTATTCGAACAATTTCCAGTGTTGGGAAAAAGAAAAACGCAACAGGCGAGGACCCTGAGTGGTGGGGAACAACAGATGTTGGTGATTGCCCGTGCCCTGATGTCCCGGCCAGAGCTCTTACTTATGGACGAACCTTCCTTAGGTCTTGCCCCTACCATTGTGCGAGAGATAGCGAAAATTGTGCAGGAGATCAATCAGGATGGGACAAGTGTTTTATTCGTTGAGCAGAATGCTCAACTTGCCCTCAGGATAGCCCACCGAGGTTATGTTTTAGAGACAGGAAACATTGTACTACAAGGATTGGCAAAAGACCTATTGGAAAGTGGACAAGTAAAAAAAGCTTATTTAATTTATTAATCAATACGATTCACGTTAATTTACCGCCCCTTAAGTTTTTTTAATTGACCAGTGGTACGTTAACTGAACAGATCGGAGGTGATAGCAAATGATAAAGAGCACAGACCATTTTAGCTTTACCGTGAGTAATCTGGAGGATTCCCTCCATTTCTTCTGTGATCTTCTCGGATTGAAGGCCTCACCAATTATGGAGGTAGAAAATGAAGATGTCCAGAAGATTATTAATATGCCTGGAGCCCGTCTCCGTATTTCCTTAGTACAGATCCCTGACAATCAAAAGATAGAATTGATTGAATATGTCAAGCCAAAGGGGAGAAGAATAGACTCAGAAACCTGCAATCCTGGCGTGGGACATCTTGCCCTGAGAGTGGATGATATTCAAAAAATGTATGAAGATCTTATAAAAAAGGGGATAACATTTAAAAATCCTCCTGTCTGGACCGTAAGTAATGATGGGAAAAGCAAATGGGGGGTATGTTATTTAAAGGGGCCTGACGAGATTACCCTCGAATTGATAGAGGTTGTAGAATAGAAAATCCTTTTTCATAGGAGGTGAATATGATTGAAATCAGCAAGGATAAACTTCTATGGATATATGAACGGATGCGACTGATCCGAACCTTTGAGGATCGGGTGGCTGATCTTTTTGGCCAGGCTAAACTCCCAGGGTTTGTCCATCTATATGCAGGAGAAGAAGCCATTGCCGTTGGGGTGATGGCCCATCTTAAAGATCGTGATCGAATTACCTCCACTCATCGTGGACATGGTCACTGCATTGCCAAAGGGGTCGACATTAAGAGGATGATGGCAGAACTTTATGCCAAATCAACCGGACTCTGTAAAGGGAGAGGCAGTTCCATGCATATCGCTGATATTGAAAGGGGTATGTTAGGGGCCAATGGGATTGTGGGAGCAGGAGGACCACTGGCCTGTGGTTCGGCTTTGACAAGCAAAGTCTTAGGAACAGATGAAGTGACTGTATGCTTTTTTGGAGACGGAGCGGCTGAACAAGGAACAATCCATGAATCGATGAATTTAGCTTCTATTTGGAAACTTCCCATCGTCTTCGTCTGCGAAAACAATCTGTATGCCGTCTCGACTCCGAGCAGTTATCATTGTGCTGTAGGAGAGATCTGTTCACGGGCGGCTGCTTATAATATTCCTGGAATCGCCATTGATGGAACCGATGTATTCGCAGTATACGAAGCCTCCGAGGAACCAATCGCAAGGGCAAGGCGCGGTGAAGGGCCGAGTCTGATCGAAGCCCGTGCCTTTCGTTATTATGGACATTTTGTTGGAGACCCTCAGACCTATAAAACAAAAGAGGAGATAGAGAGGTATAAAGACCAAGACCCTATTACACGGTTCATTAAACAGGTCAGGGAAAGAGATCTGATTTCAGAAGCAGAGCTAAGAAGGATAGATGGTTGGGCAGAACAGGCCGTTGAGGAGGCAGTCCGTTTTGCAGAGGAGAGTCCCTACCCGGCTCTTGAAGAGTGTCTTAATGATGTCTATGTGAGTTATCCGAGGGAGGAGGTGGAACTATGGCGAATAGGAGCTTAACCTTCCGAGAGGCCATCAATGAAGCCATTCGTCTGGAGATGCGGCGGGATCCAACCGTGATCTTGATCGGTGAGGATGTCGCAGGCGGAGCAGGGCTTCCCCATCTCGAGGCATCAGGGGGAAGTGAGTGGGGTGGAGCCTTAGGGGTAACCGTTGGGCTAACCAAGGAATTTGGAAGAAAAAGGGTCTTAGATACCCCGATCAGCGAATCTGCGATCATGGGTGCTGCGGTGGGAGCAGCCATTACAGGGCTTCATCCGATTGCTGAGCTAATGTTTGTCGATTTCTTCGGGGTCTGTATGGATCAGATCTTCAATCAGGGTGGAAAATTTCGCTATATGTTTGGAGGAAATGTTCAGGTGCCTGTGGTGATCCGAACTACTATCGGTGCAGGTCTTCGGGCCGCTGCACAACATTCAGGTTGCCATTATTCTGTCTTCACCCACATGCCAGGTTTAAAGACGGTAGTCCCCTCAACTCCTTATGATGCCAAGGGCCTCTTAATCTCTTCGATCCGTGATCCTGACCCTGTTCTTTATTTTGAGCACAAACTTCTATATAACCTTAAAGGTGAAGTACCGGAGGCAGACTATTCAATTCCCTTAGGGGTAGCGGATATCAAACGAAAGGGAAAAGATCTGACGGTCGTTGCCATCGCTCGTATGGTTCATATTGCCTTAGAGGCAGCAGACCAACTATCTAAGAACGGAATCGATTTAGAAGTCATCGATCTTCGAACCCTCTCGCCTTTGGATAACAAAACCATATTAGAATCAGTTAAAAAGACCCATCGTCTATTGGTTATCGATGAGGATAACCCGAGGTGTAGTATGGCCACCGACATCATCTCCCTTGTCTGTACAAGAGCTTTTGATGACCTGGATGCCCCTCCTCGGATGGTCACAGCTCCCCATACCCCTGTCCCTTTTAGTCCGCCCTTGGAGGATTATTACATCCCCAGTGTGGAGAAGGTTATCTCTGCAGTAAGGTCGATTGTTGGATAAGGGTGAAACCCCTACATGGGGTCAATTGTATTTGATTCTCAATTTTGGAGGTTGGAAAGAATGGTAATTCCTATTGTTGCACCCAAGCTTGGAATGAGCATGAGCGATGTAACCCTTGTGGAGTGGAAGGTCAAGGAAGGAGAAAAGGTTGAGAAGGGAGACATCGTCCTTGTGATTGAAACTGAGAAGACTGAGTGGAATGTTGAAGCTGGAGCTACGGGATTCCTCCATATCCTGGCCCAAGAAGGATCAAAAGCTAAGATCGGTCAGGTCGTGGGCTTGATTGCAGAGACCCTGGAGGAATTT
>JBBIRT010000142.1:0-7838 GCA_037441725.1 Deltaproteobacteria bacterium
CACATGCGGCTTCGTCCTCTCAAACTTCGGCTTCGACATGGCTCAAACCCTCCTTATTCTTTATCCAAAGTCTTTTTTTCTATCTTTTCTTCCCCACTGGAGCCCACGATCGGACTTGAACCGATGACCTCTTCCTTACCAAGGAAGTGCTCCACCGACTGAGCTACGTGGGCCAAACATGACTCCCACAATCCATAAGAATAAAATTTTATTTAATCGTTCTCGCCTTTCCGCTTATTTCTCCCAAGTAATTATTTTATGGAATATGGGATAAATAAAAACCTGTCAGTTCGACGACAGGCTGGCCAAAATTATTTTAAATATATCATCCAGTCTATTTTTCTGTAATGGAGCGGGAAACGGGGATCGAACCCGCGACCCTCAGCTTGGAAGGCTGATGCTCTGCCAACTGAGCTACTCCCGCATCCGAATAATAAATTCTTCTCTAATCATCCCGACTCACTATCGTCTTTCAATCCCTCTCTATTCAAATCAAAACTCTCTATAGATAATCTAAATGATCGAACATCTTATTTCTGAAGGGGCAAATGACGAAGCCTTCTAAAATATTTGAATAAATCAAATAGATTTGGTAAAATATTGATTGGATCAGACATTTGCCTGTTGGCAAGCCTGGTGGAGAGGGGAGGATTCGAACCTCCGAAGGCATCGCCAACAGATTTACAGTCTGTCCCCTTTGGCCGCTCGGGAACCTCTCCGGACTCTAAATCATTATTTTTTTACGATTAAACAATTCCCTCCTGGTAAAGAAAAGACTGGAAAATCACAGAATTAAAATAGTGGATTTAGGATCGTAAAAAATTTAACTCATAAAATTTAACAGAATCATTGATATTTGTCAAGTTATATCCATAATTTTTTTAAAATTCTATTATGAAATCTTCCACATGGGGTAAAAATTGGATATTCATCCTTTCCAGTTCAACCCTATTTCTATTCTTAATGGTCTGTCCCTCTAATGTCCCTTCTCAGATTTCCTCCCATCAAAAAATTATTTTGAGGGGCTTTGATGGAAGTCCATTAACCTCTGAGAGCAACGTCCCCTATAGCCCCAAAAAAACATGTGGAGCTTGCCATCCTTATGATCAAATCACCAATGGTTATCATTTCCAACAAGGCAGAACCGATGGAACAGGCAGAATTGTCATAAGTGATACCTTTGACCCAAAATCTCCTTGGAATCTATCTTCAGGGATGTATGGAAAGTATATGCCTGCCACCATGGATTTGAGTCAATTAGCTAAAAAGGTGAACCAACACCCTTCAGAAATTGACAAATCTTCATTCTATTTTATTCAAAATTGTGGAATCTGCCATCCTGGAGGAGGATGGGGGGAATTTGATCGGAAAGCATACCTTTATTATAACGATGAGCTAAAAAAATTCGGTTATGAATTGTCAGAGGATGCGCCATTATATGATGGGGATTACACCTCTTTCTCCATGGGCAATCCTGAATATGGAGCTCCGTGGAGCCAAAGTGGTGTAAGCGAGGCCGATTGCCTTATCTGTCATTTAAAAGGGTACCGATGGAAGGAGCGTGGGGCCACCTTAAGAGGAAGATTCTTTAAATATGGGCCTACGGTAGGAGCAGGATGGGCAGAGGTAAAACGATCTGAGGATGAATCAGGGGAATTAAAAGTAGATGACTTAATTGTGGATTATACTAAGAAAGAGGTTGCCGATTTTGAAAATCTCCATCTTCAGATTTTGAGAAAACCTGCTGATGAAAACTGTTGGTCATGCCATAGCCTGGCTGATGGAAAAAGGAAGGGTCGATCTTGGAGGCAAGAGACTGACATCCATAAGGCAAAGGGACTTCAATGCATCTCATGCCATCCAGGGGATAAGGAGCATAATTTCGCCAAAGGGAATACGCTCCAACAGACGGTAAGAGATGATCTTGACCACAGCATGTATTCTTGTGAGGACTGCCATTACAAAGGGAAAGATAAGAAGGCTCCTCGCCACAAACACCCCTTCTCTCCACGCCATATGAAACAAATTGCCTGTCAGACTTGCCATATCCCTTTCCAGATTGAGCCAGCCGACCTTGTCTATGAATACGCTTCCACAGGGTATTGCACTTCCTATGACACTTCAAAATTTCTCTCCAATAATCCTTTAGATCCGAGAAAACCGATTCCATGGATGAATCCAGGGGTCTGGTATCCAGCCCTTGCAAAATGGAAGGGAAGAATTATCCCTGTTAAATCATTGGCGGTCGTTTATTGGGGAGATTTGGATCCAAAAACCAATCGAGTAAGACCCCTTCCCCTCTGGAAGATAAGAGAAATGAAAAAACCTGCTATCAAAGATGATGATGGGGATGGACGACCAGAGGTAAATTCTTTGGTTGAAATTAAATCCTTTTTAAAAGCCCTCGGGGAAAAAGATAAATTTGGAAATCCCATCGCCTCTCACCCCGTTTTGATGAAGGGCGGCTTTCTCTATCAGTTAGAAAAAAAGGGAGAGGTTGAGAAAATGAAACTGGATCAGGCTGAAGGGGTTGATCTCCCCCTTAACCACAATGTGCTTTCAGGGCCAGAGGTGATTGGGGCTAAAGGCTGCCAGGACTGTCACTCTTCAAAATCTTCCTTTTTCCTGAGAAAAATTCTTATCGATCCTTATGATGAAACAGGAAAGCCCGTTTATATAGAGGCATGGGAAAGATTAGGATTTGATAGAGAAAAATTAAACCGACTGTTAATGGAACAATAATCTTTTCTCTTTTTTTATTTAGACTGTTCTGATCTCCTGCCGCATGAAAATGTAATAGCATACCCCAAAACAGACCAAGGTAATGGCCACAATCGAGATCAGATGAGGGATGACAATAATGAGACTCTGGATTAAAGGGAGTGGATTCTGAA
The DNA here is from genome assembly GCA_037441725.1 of Deltaproteobacteria bacterium. Classification (GTDB taxonomy): domain Bacteria; phylum Desulfobacterota; class BSN033; order BSN033; family UBA1163; genus JBBIRT01. The sequence continues at coordinate 2,895 of JBBIRT010000142.1, forward strand.
ATCGGGAGAGAGAGAGTCTTTCCAATGGGCCCATCAGGACCAGGGATTGAGTGGTCTTCCTCATCGGATCTAATATCGTGGTGGTGGCATTACTGTAAAGGGTCATGGGAGAAAAGTGAGAAACCACTCTCTGGATCTGTTCATGTTTCAAGAAGACCTCTGGATCTACACCTGTCCCACTCTGACTGACTGGAGCAATGGCATCGGCAAGGACTCCTGCTCCCAAACCAACAAAGAATGAGAAGAAGATCCAAACCGCTAAGGAGGCCAAGGCGGAGGTGGCTGTGCTTCGAAACACAACGGAAAAGAGGATGGAGATCCCCAGCCAGAAGGAGATGTAAAGGATGCTTATGATGAGATAGATGACGAGTCGCCAGAGCTCTTCTGGCCCTGGAACCACCCCGATCAATCTTAGACCAAGGCCTGAAATGATAAGCATGATGGCAACCAGAACAATAGCAATGACCATCACCCCCGAGAGAAATTTTGCATTGATGATGGAATCTCGATAGATGGGCTGTGAAACCAACTTGCTCAAAGTTCTTGAGATCCGTTCCCGATTGATTGAATCAAAACCGAGGAAGATGCCAATGAGGGGACCGAAAAAACCGATGAACTGGACAAACGAAAAGAGTTTCCCTGTGGAGGTAAAGAGCCACAAAAAGAGAAAGGTGGGTTTAGCCATCCCTTTAGACTCTTCTTGAATCCCCATACCCACCATGGAGGTAATGATCACGCCGATCATAACAATTAAGGCCGAAATTAAGAGAAACCGTATACTGCTGAAGTGATCCTCCATCTCTTTTCTAAAAATGGTGAAGATTCCGTGCAATTTAAGCCTCCTTAAAATATTTCATATAAATCTCTTCAAGGGTGTAATGTTCTTTATCCACACCCAATTTCTTTTTGGCCAATTCGCCTATTGGGCCGATGGCGACCATTTCACCCTTGATCATAATCCCTACCCGATCACAAATCCTCTGCACCTGATCTAAGAGGTGAGAAGAGAGAAAGATGGTCATCTTTTTTTCTCGGCTGAGGGAATGAATGAGATCAAGCATCCGATTGGTTCCATCTGGATCTAAACCGATGGTGGGTTCATCAAGGAAGATGATCTTTGGTTCTTTGATCAGAACCTCTGCAATCCCAAGGCGTTGTCTCATCCCTTTCGAATAGGTCCCCACCCTTTTCTCTGCCTCTTCCAAAAGACCCACCATTCTGAGGGATTCCTCAATCCTACCCGTCGAAACCTTATCGGGTATCCGATTCAACCTCGCAATAAATCGAAGATTCTGCCGGGCATCCATATCCTCATAAAAACCAACATTCTCGGGTAAATATCCAACCTTTTCTTTGACGTGAAAGGGATCGCGAGTAGGATCAAATCCGATCACTCGGGCTTTTCCTGAGGTCGGTTCGGTCAATCCTAAAAACATGAGGAGAGTGGTTGTCTTGCCTGCCCCATTCGGTCCAAGGAATCCAAATACTTCTCCTTCATAAATCTTCAGGTTAAGCTGATTGACAGCAATATAATCACCATATTTTTTGGTCAAGCCTTCACTTTCAATAATCGTTTGGCCTTCCATATCAACGTCTCCCCAGCCAGATAAACAAAGCACTCAATCCAGCAATGACAATGACGATCACTCCAATTCCAATCCAGCCCCAGGCTGTTGAGGCCTTCACCGTCACTCTCATTTCAACGGTCTTATCTGATTTCTCTCCATTCACCATCACCCCCACTGAGTAATCCCCTACTAAAGCCTGGGATGCAGGTTTAACAGTGACCTCTACTTGTTTCAATCCACCTGGTTCTAAGGCATCAATCTTTTCAGGTTTGAATTCGACCTCCCAATTCTCAGGTTTAAAAGACGAAAAGGTGATATTGCGATTGATTGCAGAACCTGTGTTCTTCACAAAGACAGAAAAATTGGCTGGCTTCCCTGGATAGGCCTCTAAAGATAATATCCCTGAAGGGGTTCCTGCATCAATCTTATAAATGCCTGTCAGGATAACCGTTAATTTCGCTTCAGCCTTCTTCTCTCCTGAACTCACCCTTACCAGGATCGGATATTCCCCTGCAGAGGCATCCCTGGCCGGATTGACCTGTACGGCTACGGTTTGACTCTGCCCTCCCTTAAGGAGAAAACTTGAGATCAATTTGGTTTCATAGGAGGGTTTAAAATTGATCTCCCACTTTTCAGGCCCAATAGCAGAGAGGTTGATCGTACGATCCCTCTCAACTTTATTGATTACTTCAATTGAAAATTCAAAATTGGCATCGGTTTGCCCTCTTAATACAGGGTAGGAGGTGGTGATCTGAAGATCATCCACTCCAGGCATCTGTTCGTGCACATTCACTGTTAATTGATGGGTGGAAGTGAATTTTCCATCTGAGGTCTGAGCATCGAACTGAAATTGGTAGGTTCCAGGTCCAACCGTCTTTTCAGGTTCTAAGCTCAGGGAAAGGGTCTTCGACTTTCCATTGGGGACATACATCCCTGTCACGATATAGCTTGCTCCCTTCAGCAGAGCTTTCCATCCTTTGGGAATGGCTGAAATCCTGATATCAATCGTCTCATCTTTGCGTCCCTTATTCTCCAGGGTTAAATCCATCTTTACCACCTCTCCTTTTGAAACCGTAACCCCGGAGTATTCTGTATAAACTGCAATCCCACGCTCAGGTCTAAGATCCTTTTTCCTCTCCTCTTCCTCCTGCGCAAAAAGGAATGCTGGAAGAATCAGAAAACCTATGAGCATCCCTAAAAAAATGAATAAGACTTTTCGATCTTGGTTTAATCGTCCCATATCTCTCCCTCCTCAACACGTCTGCTGAATATCACTCCTTAATTGATTCTATAGAAATCTGGCCAGACGAATTGCCCGATAATTTAATCAATTGGAAATGAGTTGTCAAGGGATGATTTTGAGATAGGTGAAAAGGTTTCGAAATCTCTCATCGAGAGAACACCATACTTTCCTTTGAAATCTCCAACCTATTTCGCCAGTGGAAACATCACTCGGAAGGTTGTCCGCCCTTCCCCTGACTCCATCTCCATCTTCCCATTCATCTGTTTAACCAAACGGGTGGTGATATGGAGGCCCCTCCCCCTCCCCTCTCCCATCAGGTACCGATCTCTATCCTCATCTCGAATCTCTCCGGTATTGGTTATTTCAGCCACTGCCCATGAATCTTTTCGATAGGATCGGATTGAAAGAGATCCTCCCTCCTGGGGCATGGCATTGGTCGCATTGTTTAAAAGATTATCTAAGACTCTCTCAATATGAAGAGGATAACATCGAATCCACAAGGAAGATTCTAACCTGTCCTCATTGAGGTAAATATTCCCCCTTTTCAATTCCTTTATCGCCTCCTCATTGATGAGAAAACGCTTTCTCAGTTTCTCCGTTAGATCCACGATCTCCTCCCTACCTTCTCCATGGAGGGTTAAAGCCAATTCCTGAATTCGGGAGGCCTCTTTCAGGATCACATCCAAAGCCTGAGTAATCTTTTCTCTTTTTGAGACCCATTCTCCTTCCTCCATGATTTTTTGAATCCTTTTAGCAAATCCAGCAACCGCAATGGCAGGATTTTTAAAATCGTGAAGGATATCATCCATCTTTTCCAATCTTAACCCCTTCATCAATTCTTTACCAAAAAAAGTAAAGATTTCAATTTCTTCGTCCGTGAATCTTCGATGGTGCGCCTGAGCATCAAAGGCTAAAAAGTAGTTAATCACCTCATCCACCTTGAGGGGGACATAGAGGACAGAGTGAATCTGCTGAAGTTCTAAGAATTTTTTAAGATCTGGTGGGAGGAGACGACTCCCCTGTGGGTTGTGAATGAGGATATAGGACGGAAAGATTTCCTCATTCTCAAACTCACCGAATGGACCCCTCTGGTTCACCACGGCATCAATATAAGGTTCATCCTCTACATTGAAGACCTTCCCAATCCCGTGTTGAACCTCGGGATACCCTGCCTCTAATACGGCCCGTTTCCGATCCTCACTGATAGAAAAAAGTGAACACCTTTGAATCCTCATGATGTCCACCAATTCTGGGATCACTAAATTAAAAACTTCTTTCATCTTGATCCCTTCTCTTTTTCCCAATTTCAGAAAGATCTGTTCAACAATCTTATCTTTTGTAATATTTAATTTTTGAAGATTCAGGATCCGTTTTCTCGCAATGACATAGCTCACCCTCCTCGACAGCATCTCTGCAATCTTTGCTTCCAAAGGCGTGAAGATTTTATCAATCTCCCGATAATAAATCTGAATCGTTCCTTCTGTATCCACCTCTTTTAAAGAGAAACGGGGGATAGAAATTGGAATGGCCAACATCGAATAAATCCCATACCTTTGAGTTTTCTCTTTGTTTTTATATTTATCCTCTCTCAAAATATTAGGAACGAAATAAGGTCGATGGGTTTTGACCACCTCGCCAGCAATCGTATCTTCAAAGGGAATTGTTTCTTCTCGACCTTCGGTCTGAGGGGGGTAAGACCCGAAAGAGACCATTTCATCTGTGCCAGGATTGTAAATTCGGATGCTGGCCGCTTCTGCCCCGAGGTACTCCACTACATTTTTAGCGACTGCCTCAAGGATTTCTTTCTCGCTGAGGTAAGGATTGATTTCAAGGATGGCTTCTACTTTACTGATGAGTTGCTCCACATACCGAAAGATCACTTCTTCGGTGACCAGATCAACTACCCTCGTCACCTCTTTAAGGGAAAGGGTGCAACCCTTCTCCTTTAAATCGTTCATGATCGATTCTAAGAGATTCCGATCAATCTTAAAATGATCCATAACGACTAAGAAACAGAAATGAAGGTAGAATTAAAAATATTATAAACCTTTCCCTCAAGGTGTCAACTTAAATTTCCAAGATCTCTGAAAAAGTATCTTAAGCCATATAGAATGGAGAGGTGTGATGGAAAAA
>JBBIRT010000143.1:0-7799 GCA_037441725.1 Deltaproteobacteria bacterium
AAAAACTTCCAAGAATGAATGCAGAGGTGTCATTCCAAAACTTTTGAATGCAGGCATTTAATTTATGGGTAACCATCGGCACTGCTAAAAAAAGTGTAATTTCATTATGTTTCGAAATTTGTGCTTTAATATTAAAGGTATCTGCTCAAAAGTTTTTCCATCACACCTCTCCATTCTATATGGCTTAAGATACTTTTTCAGAGGTCTCTTCGATATATAAAACGTAATGCATCACTGAAGTGGGGAACCCTATTAGAATCAGGCAGGAATATCTCCGAAAATTTTATAAAGCGGAGCACTTCAAAAAGGGGTTGGCAAAAGTCATTTCATTCAACTAATTACAGCCTTCCAGGGTATAAGGAATTCTAAAGTTATGGGACAAGCTGAGGTTTCCGCTATAAAATTTTCTCCGATATCCCTGCCTAATTCCCCGAATGAGTGAGACGTTACAATTATGGATTAAATTAGTCGGAGGGAAAGGATGTTTGCCGTTATAAAAACCGGAGGAAAGGAATATCGGGTTTCTCAGGGAGATCTCATCCGGGTGGAGAAATTGGAAGGGAAGGTTGGGGATCACGTCGAACTCAAAGATGTCCTAATGGTTTCCAAGGATGGAGAATCTCTATTTGGAACCCCTTTCCTTTCAAATGTGACCATTCATGGAGAGATTGTCCAAGAAAGAAAAGGGAAGAAGGTTTTAACTTATAAAATGAAAAAAAGGAAGAATTATCGCCGGTTCAAAGGACATCGGCAAACCTATACCTATTTGAAGGTCAATGAGATCAATCTAAGTTAGAAGGTTAAGGGGAAAGTTATGGCACATAAAAAAGCTGGCGGGAGTTCCCGAAATGGTAGAGATAGTGCAGGGCAGCGATTAGGGGTTAAACGATTCAGTGGGCAATCTGTCCAGGCTGGAAACATCCTGGTTCGTCAAAAAGGGACTAGGATTTACCCTGGAGAAAATGTAGGGATGGGGAAAGATTTTACCCTTTTTGCTCGAATTGATGGGATCGTCAAATATGAAAGAAAAGGAAGAGATAAAAAGTTGGTAAGTGTCTACGCCTCCTGAATCCTATCGAATATAAAATTTCCCCTCTCCAATGCGCTGCTTTAAGAATGGTTCCTTATGAGTTAAAAGGATGTTTAGGATATTCTCAAAATCGATAGGATTTGGGGGCCCGAATCGCCCTATAACTAAAAATGAAATTTGTAGATGAGGTAAGGATCCATGTCAAGGCAGGGGATGGAGGGAATGGTTGTATCAGTTTTCGGAGAGAGAAGTTTGTTCCTAAGGGGGGGCCAAATGGCGGCGATGGAGGAAAAGGCGGAGACGTGATCCTTCAAGCGGATGCCCAACTTACCACCCTTCTCGACCTCACCTATCCAAAAATATTTTGCGCTCAAAAAGGAAGTCATGGTAAAGGAAAGGATCAAACCGGAAAGGATGGGGAAGATCTCGTCATCCGAATTCCTGTGGGGACCGCTATTTGGGATGACCAAACTGGAGAATTGCTTCAAGAACTTCTTTATGATGGCCAACAGTATACAGTGGTAAAAGGGGGGCGCGGGGGACGGGGGAATGCCCGATTTGCCACCCCTACCCTTCGTACCCCTCGCAGAGCGGAAAAGGGTGAAAAAGGGGAGGAACGTTGGTTAAGGCTTGAGTTGAAACTTCTTGCTGATGTGGGATTGATCGGGTATCCAAATGTAGGAAAATCGACCCTCCTTTCCAAAATTTCATCCGCCCATCCCAAGATAGCTGATTATCCCTTTACCACACTCATTCCCAATTTAGGTGTGGTGAGTCGAGAAGACCATCCAACCTTTATTGTTGCCGATATCCCTGGATTGATTGAAGGAGCCTCGCAGGGGGCTGGACTGGGATTAACTTTTCTCAGACATATAGAGCGAACCCGTCTCCTCATTCATCTCTTAACCTTCCAGGATGAGGGGATGGGTGATCCCCTTAAAGATTTTCAAAATCTTAACCAAGAATTGATAGCTTATCACCCTTCCCTTCAAGAAAAAAGGCAGCTCATTGTACTCAATAAAATCGATCTTCCATTTATTCGAGAAAAGGCAAAAATTATCAGGGAGCGATTCAAAGAGATGGGAAGAGAGCTTTTCTTAATCTCTGCTAAGACAGGAGAAGGGGTTGAAGAACTCCTAAATAGAGTGTTCAGAGAGCTTGATCTTATCGAATCCACCCCAACCCTCATTTCGAATTAGAGGGGGAGACTTAATCAATCAAAATGGGGTCCAATTTGGGCTCATCTATTCAATATAATCCAGGAAAACAAGAAACACCAACCGTTGAACTGGGGCCAGGGGATGGATAGTAAGGAAATTCGGAAAGAGACTTTGAGAAAAGTCAGGCGAATCGTGGTGAAGGTGGGTTCAAGTATCTTGGCTTCTGTTGAAAGGGGACTCCATTATGAAGTCTTTTCCCACTTGGCCCAAGAGGTTTCGGATCTAAAGCGACAGGGCTATGAATTTGTATTGGTCTCATCAGGTGCGATTGCTGCGGGGATGGAAAAATTGGGATATAAAACCCGTCCTCAATCCATCACTCAAAAACAGGCCACTGCAGCGGTTGGCCAGACCCAATTGATGAATATCTATGAAAAATGTTTCTCAGGTTTCCAACAGAGGGTTGCCCAAATTCTTTTAACCCGGGAAGACTTGAGTCATCGTCAAAGGTTTCTCAACGCACGCAATACCCTTCTGACCCTTCTTGAACTCGGGATCATTCCCATTGTCAATGAGAACGATACCGTAGCTGTGGAGGAAATCAAATTTGGGGATAATGATAATCTATCCGCTCTGATTACCAACCTGATCGGAGCAGATTTACTCATTATCCTTACAGATATTGTGGGCCTTTGTGATTCTGACCCGAGGGAAAACCCTCATGCAAAATGGATCCCCCTGGTCGAAGATATCGATAGTGAAATGGAAGGAGTTGTCGGAGAAACGAAGAGCCAAATGAGCGTGGGAGGGATGGTGAGTAAAATCCAGGCTGCCAGAAAGGCCTCCCATTTTGGAATTCCGACCGTCGTTGCCCAAGGAACGAAAGATAAGGTTCTCCACCAAATTTTAAAAGGAAAAGAGATTGGGACATTGATCCTCCCTAAAAGAAAAGCCCTGAGCAGCCGAAAACATTGGATTGCTTTTAACCCTAAAGTTAAGGGAGAAGTCATGGTGGATGAAGGAGCCAAAAAAGCGATTGTCCAAAAGGGGAAGAGTTTACTTCCTTCTGGTGTCATTAAGGTGAGAGGAGATTTTGGTCGCGGTGATCTGGTGATCTGTTTGGGACCCCGGGCCAAAGAATTTGCAAGAGGGTTGGTCAACTATAGTGCCGCTGAACTTGAAAAGATCAAAGGCCTTCGAAGCAGTCAAATTGAAGCGGTTCTGGGGTATAAATATTCTGAAGAAGTGATTCATCGGGATGACTTGGTGGTCTTATGAAAGAGGAAAGAGATTTCAAAGCAGAGGTGAAGGAGATGGCGAGAAAGGCCAAGGAGGCCTCTCATCAATTGGCCCAGCTCACCACAGAATTAAAAAACAGAGCGTTACTCGAAATGGCCAACCATCTGGAACAAAATGAGGGGAAATTGATCCTGGAAAATCAAAAGGATCTGGCCCTGGCCCAAAAAGAACTTCTCCCCTCCTCATTGATCGACCGTTTAAAGTTGACTCCTTCAGTGATTCATGGGATGGCTGAAGGGCTTCGGGAGGTGGCTCGTCTTCCTGATCCTGTGGGGGAGGTCGTTAAAATGTGGAGGAGGCCCAATGGGTTGATGGTGGGAAGGATGAGGATTCCCATTGGGGTCATTGGGATCATTTATGAGTCGAGACCTAACGTCACTGCCGATGCTTCTGGTCTCTTTCTTAAATCCCGCAATAGCGGTATCCTAAGATGAGGCTCAGAGGCCTTTCATTCCAATCAGGCCATTGGACAGATCCTTCGGAAGGTCCTCCTTAATCTAAAAATCTCTCAGGAAGCCATCCAGATCTTCCCTCATACTGACCGAGCAGCCATTGAAGAGATGCTTCAGTTAGAGGAAGAGATCGATCTCATCATCCCAAGGGGGGGAGAAGAGCTCATTCGATTTGTGACGAATCATTCAAAAATCCCTGTGATCAAACATTATAAAGGGGTCTGCCACATCTTCGTGGATGAAACGGCTGATCCGGAGATGGCCACCCAGATCTGCCTCAATGCAAAAGTTCAGAGACCAGGGGTATGCAATGCCATGGAGACCTTGTTGGTTCATGAGAAGGTGGCAAGTCGCTTCCTTCTAAAAGTAGCCGAAGAGCTTGAGAAGGCAGGGGTAGAGCTGAGGGGATGTCCAGAGACAAAAAGGATCTTGCCTCATATTAAAGAGGCGACGGAAGCGGATTGGTTCAAGGAATATCTGGACCTCATTCTCTCTATTAAGGTGGTGAAAGGGATTGATGAAGCCATCCATCATATCAAGCGATATGGATCCTTTCATACTGAAGCCATTGTTACTTCAGATTATCAAAATGCCCAGAAGTTTTTAAAGGAAGTGAATTCCTCCTGTGTTTTGGTCAATGCCTCCACGAGGTTCAATGATGGTTTTGAACTGGGTTTAGGGGCTGAGATTGGAATCAGTACCTCAAAGCTTCATGCCTTTGGGCCGATGGGATTGGAAGAGTTGACTACAACAAAATTTATTGTATTTGGGGATGGACAGATAAGGAAATAGGGATTAAATTTAAAACATCAAATTTCAGAAAGTCAAAGGACTGTTCAGGATCACGCACGGGTGGGGAAGCCAGCGATTAAAAAAGGGACATCTAAAAAGAAGGTTGGGTTATTTGGAGGGACCTTCAATCCTATTCACCTTGGACACCTCAGAGGGGCTGAAGAGATTCGGGAGATTTTTCAACTCGATCAGATTCTCTTCATTCCATCGTCTATTCCTCCTCATAAGATGAGCGGAGAGATCATCGAGGCAAAGGACCGGTTGGAAATGGTACGGTTGGCCATCTCCCATAACCCCCATTTTTCCGTCAGTGACATCGAACTCTTAAGGCCTGGGAAATCCTACACGATTGACACCCTCCGGTTTTTTAACGAAAACGAGACAAACCAATTTTTTTTCATTATGGGAAGAGAGGCTTTTGTAGAGATAGAGACATGGAAAGAATTTAAAAATCTTTTTACCCTTTGCCATTTTATTATTATGACCCGACCTGGAACTCAAAAAGAAAACGCATTTTCAGATCTCCTTCCCCGAGCCTTAATTTCTGATTTTAAATATGATCCTAAAGAGGAGACCTATATTCATGTTTCAGGCCACCGGCTTTATTTTAAAGAGATCTCTTTTCTCGATATTTCTTCCACCAAGGTCAGGGAGTTGATTGAAAAAGGGAGATCTGTGAGATACCTCATTCCCCCAGAAGTCGAAGGATACATTGAACGTCATAAGCTTTATCGAAAAAATAACGTCCCTTCCCCCTCTTGACCTTGGGGGATCTTCTTCCCTTTTCTTGTGAGAAGAAAAGCGGAGAACACCTTTCATCATGGATCAAAAGGATAGGTCATCCATCAATTTTCAATTTTTTATTTGTCATCTTTATTTTTTCTGTTATAATTCATAACTTAAAATCGTTCCTTTGGAGGATATGGGTACTGATTCAAAAACGAAATCCTTGCTCTGTTTGAGAGCAGCCCTTGAAAAGAAAGCCATTGATCCTGTTCTTTTAGAAATGAAAGGGATGACTTCCTTTACAGATTATTTTCTCCTTTGTAGTGGAAAGTCTGATCGGCAGGTTCAAGCCATTGCCCAGGCCATTGAGGAGTCCCTTAAAAAGAAAGGGATTCAACCTCTTGGACAAGAGGGCGTAAAGGAAGGGAGATGGATCTTATTGGATTATGAGGATGTCGTCGTCCATATCTTTCTTGAACCTGTTAGGAAGTTTTATGATTTGGAAGGGCTTTGGATGGATGCCCCACGTGTTTCCATTTAATTTAAGGAGGAAGGTTTGACTAAAGAAAAAACGCCTGTAGATCAGGAAAAGGGATTAGATAAAAAGACCCTGGCAAGATTTAAAAAGATTCTTCTTAAGGAACGCGAACAGATCGTTGGGGAGGTCAAACAATTTATTGAATCCTCCATGGAAATGGGACAGGATGGGATTCAGGACATTGGAGATGAGGCGTCCAATATTTACAATAAACAGATTTTGCTCAGCCTAAACGAGAGCGAGCGGATAAGGCTGAAAGAAGTGGATGAGTCTCTTGATCGGATTGAAAATGGAACGTATGGGATCTGTGAAGAGTGTGGAGGGCCTATCAGTTTAAAACGGCTGGAAGTACGCCCTGTCGCCAAGTATTGTGTCCCTTGCTTAACCAAATTAGAAAAGGGTCGATAGTCAATCATGTTCGTTAAATTTTTACTGAGTTTTCTTTTTATTGTGGTTGTCTTCTTTCTCTGGTTTTCCTACCAGAATCCTTTACGGGTGGAACTCCATTTTTTTGAGAAGACCTATGAAATAGAGCTTTCTCTCCTGATGATCTCTTCCTTTATCTTTGGAGCCTTATTAATCTTTATCGGCACTCTTGCTCGGGATACCAAGAGGGCCATTGAAGACTACTTCAAGGCTCACCAAAGAAAGGTAGAGGAATCCCTCAAGGAGGAATTGAATAAGGGGATGGAAGTATTTCTTAAGGGAGATCTGGTCAAGGCCAAAACTTACTTCTCTGAGGTTTTAAAAAGAGATCCCACCAAAATAGACCTCTATCTCCGTCTCTCTGAGATTGCCCTTCAAGAAGGAAATGATCAGGAAGCTCTGCATTGGTTGGGAAAAGGGGAGTTGATTGATCTGAAGAACCGAGAAATCCTCTTCCATCAAGCAGAGGTGTATCAACGAATGAAACGATTTGATGAGGCCATCCGTACCTTGACCCGTCTTATTAGTATAGATGAGACCAATCTCAAGGCCCTGAAAAGTTTGAGGCAGATCTATCAGAATAGCAAAAGGTGGGAGGAAGCGATCCGAACCCAAAAAACGATTCTAAAACATACGAAAGGGAAGCAGGCAGAGGAGGAGGAGACCCTCTATTATCTCGGGCTGAAATATGAGTATGCCAGAGATCTAATCCAACGGGGGGGAGATCGGAATCTGGAGAATGCCCTAAAAGAGGCTAAAGAGATCATCAGGGAACGGAAGACCTTTCTCCCTGGGTTTGTTCTTTTAGGGGATGTCTATCTCCAGATGGGAAAGTGGACCACTGCTGGAAATATTTGGGGAAAGAGCTTCACCCGGTTCAAATCGATGGTCTTCATCCTCCGTTTAGAAAATCTTTACCTTAGCCGAGAAGACCCAGGCACCCTCTTTCGTATTTACCAGAGGGCCCTCAAGCATGATCCAGAAAATTGGGTGCTGGCCTTCTTTTATGCAAAGCTTTGTTTGAGGCTTGAAATGTTGGATGAGGCCCTCGAGGAGATCAACGAGATCAGTTTAAGGGTAAAGGATTGCCCTGCCCTTCACAGGCTTCTTGCAGAGATTTACCTCCATAAAAAAGACTTCAGCCGTGCAGCACAAGAGTTTGAAAAGACCTTTGAACTGAGTGGAACCTCCTACCTTTCTTTCTTCTGTAGTACCTGTAAAAGAGAATCAAAGGAGTGGATTGCCTATTGCCCTCAATGTCATCATTGGAGTACCTATATGATCAAGGAGGCTGAGAAGGTGGTCACCGCACCTTTTTCTCCGATCCACGGATGATCTTCATGGCCCCATAGAGAAGAACCATGAGGTTTCTCTCT
>JBBIRT010000144.1:0-971 GCA_037441725.1 Deltaproteobacteria bacterium
GTGAAAAATTGTTAGGAGAAGGACCGTTAAGGGTTTGTTCCGATTGTCTTTCAGAGATCCAGTGGATTCATCCTCCAATCTGTTCGATCTGTGGGGCTCCCTTTATCTCCCAAGAGATTGAAGACCATCCTTGTGGCGATTGTCTCACCCAACCAAAATATTTTACAATGGCAAGGGCCTTAGGCATTTATGAGGGGACTCTTCAAAAGGCCATTCATGATTGGAAATATAAAGGGAAAACCGATCTCACCTTCTTCTTTGGAGAGTGGATGAAAGAGGGATTGAATCGTTACTGGAACCTTTTATCTTTTGACCTGTTGATTCCTGTCCCACTTCATCCTCAGCGGTTGAGGCAACGGGGGTTTAATCAATCCCTTCTCCTTGTCAAAGAGTTAAACCGTCACTCGGGGATTCCTTTTCAGAAGGCGCTTCTTTTGAAGGAGAAGCCAACCCCTCCTCAAGTAGATCTAAAAGGAGTAGAAAGAGAGAAGGCCTTGAAAGGGGTATTCAAAGTTGTAGGAGAGGAAAAACTCCTCGAGGGAAAAACCATCCTTCTGATCGATGATGTGTATACCACAGGAGCCACTGTGAATGAATGTGCCAAGATGTTATTAAAGGGAGGAGCCAAAAGGGTGGATGTCTTGACATTGGCCCATACCCTCAAGAAGTATTAGAGGTAGAGGAAAAACCCAAAAGGATCAATCACTTTTGGCTATGAAAAAGATTCTAAAATCACCAAGCATCAAAATGGATAAAATTGGGCGTGGAATAAAGAGGATGGGTCATCGAAAAAAGCAAACCCTTCTTTTGATTCTTATTCCAATTCTCATGGTAGGAATCTTTATCTTTCTATCGATCCATTATCTCCTTGATCCAAACATGGGTCGAGTTCTCCTTCAAAAGGCATTGACCACTACCCTTGGAAGTGAGGTCTCTATTGGCAAAGCAAGAATATATTGGTGGAAGGGGAT
>JBBIRT010000144.1:981-7786 GCA_037441725.1 Deltaproteobacteria bacterium
GACCTTTGAAGATTTAAAGATAGAGGATCCCTCTCAAACCTATGATCTCCTAAAGGCCCAAAGATTAATCTTGGGATTAAAACTCTTTCCTCTACTGAAGGGGGAGTTGAAGTGGAAAAGGGTGATCCTCGAAAGACCTTCCCTTCGCCTCATCAGGGGTAAAAGGGGTCAGGTCAATATCCTCCCAGAAAGAGATTTGAATGATGGAGAGATGAAGGAAATACAGAAAAAGATTTTAAATGTCATTGCTTCCTTTTCAGGAGGGGCCCTTACCATCCATCATGGGGAGGTTTCTTTTACTGATGAGAGTGTGGATGGAGCACCGATAAAGACCGAAATCAGTTCTTTCAATCTTGATCTTCCCAAAATTTCGGAAGGGGAGCCTTTTAGCTTTAAGGTGAGTGGAAAGATCGTCCATTCAAAAAGAGAAAGCCCATTTTCTATTGAAGGAAGGATTCAGAGCTTCCCGGAGGATCTCGATCTCTTAAAAGGAATGGCGGAAGTTAAAGTAAAGGTAAAGGACCTCGATACCCTCCATTTCTGGCCTTATCTAAAAAGCTTAGTCCCCATGAGAGCCATTTCAGGAAGACTTGACCTGGAGGCCTATTATCAGGGGAACTTTCAAGGGACCTTTAGGTCCACCGTCAAGATAAAATTGAGAGACCTTCTTTTTGACTACCCCCAGGTCTTTTTTTCGGTGATAAAGTCTCCCTGGATCAACATCGATGTGAAAACCCACTACGATTCAAAAAATCTCAATGTCCAACAGTTGTCGATAGAACTCCCAGAGTTACAGGTTCAGGCAAGGGGGAGGATCTATGAAATTGGAACAGAGAAGATTGGCATCGAAGCTGAGGCCTTTACCAATCCATTCGATGTATCAGAGGGGAAGAAATTCATCCCCTTTCGAATCATTACTCCAGACGTCTCTGATGCCCTCTTCCGATCGGAAGGAAAAGGGGCCTTCCAAATTTTATCGGTAAAACTTGCAGGTAAAATCTCTGAAATCGATCAATGCGACCAACCTGAAAATGCCCATGTCCTCTCAATTCAGGCGAGGTTAAATGGAGTTCAATTAAAACTTCCATGGAACCTTCCTGCTTTTGAAGATCTCAAAGGCCAACTTTTATTTGAAAAGGGCCACCTCTATTTAAATGGAGTGGAAGGAAAGATCTTCCATACCACCCTAAAAAAGGTAAGGGGCGTGTTTTATGACCTCCTTCATGTCCCTACCCTTGAGGTTGATTGCGGAGGTGAATTCGACCTGAAAGATCTTCCTTCCTTCATCAAGATTGAAGGATTATTAGAACGATCAGGGCAAGTCCTTTCATCGCTGGAGATCCTTTCAGGAAAGGCTCAATATTCTCTTTGGATGAAAGGGGTATTGAGATCTCCCCTTCATTTTCAACATCAAGGGAGTTACACCTTATCAAACGTTCGGTTCAAGCATGCCCATATGCCTTTCCCAATTTTAATAGAGAAAGGAAAGCTCCAGCTTTCCCATAAAGAGTTTCAGTGGTCAGAGACAGAAATGGAGTTAGGGCAAACCTCGTTGGAGTCCAGTGGGATTTGGAGATATAGTGAGAAAGAGCCTCTCTTTGAGATTGTAACGAAGGGGACAGGAGATCTGAAAAGTTTATCTCCTCTCTTTCAATCCCCTCTCATTCCGGAGGGAATAAGGTCAAAAGCAAAGGGTTTCGAAGCCCTTTCAGGGAGCGTTCGATTTTCATTCAGTGGTAAAAAGGGGTCAGGAGCTTCTCATTTTTCGTATAATGGAAAAATTTTCCCCAGAGAGGTCTCTATCTTAAGAAAAGAGAGTGCCCTTCCCATTCGAATTAATGAGGGGGAGATATCCTTTTCAAACCTTGGGATGGTTTTTTCAAAGTTAGGGATCCAACTAAAAAATACCTCCCTGATGCTGGATGGCCACTTTCAAGAAGGAAATGTAAATCTTTTAACAAAAGGGTATGTTGATTTAAGAGAGCTTTTCAATGTTCTAAGATCATTTCCCTCTTCTGAGGTCATCCCATTGGCGATGGAAGGGATTCAAGAAATTGGAGGAAGGGCGGAGGTTCAGCTTAAATGGCTTGGAAAGATGGGGAAAGATTTTTTTCCATTATCTGAGGGAGAGATTCGACTCAAAGAGATTTCCCTCCAACACCAGCAGATCCCTTTCTCTCTTTCCCTGATGGAGGGTACCCTTTTGGTCACTCCAGAACAGATTCGATGGGATCAATGGAAGGGAAAGGTAGGAGATTCACCTTTTGTTTCCTCAGGAATCATAGACCGAGACAATTCTTCTTTATCCTTTAAAAAAGTCGGTGGAGTTCCAGATCTCACCCCATTGGGTCGCAGAATCTCCTTTCATTTCCATTCAACCCAATTGGATATCAATCCTTTTCTCTCCAAGAAGAAAGAGATTCCTCCACCCATGATTGAAAAGGTGAATTCTTTCCTTCTTCATTGGTGGATCAATGGCACCGTGCAGATTGATCAGGGGAAATATCATACCTTTCAGTTTCAAACCCTTAAAACAGAGATGAGAACGATAAACGGAACCTTATTCCTCCGTCCGATTCAATTCAAATCGGATGGAGGGGACTTCTGGGGAGAAGGATGGATTAAACCCACAGAGAAAGGAATTCTGTTTGAAGTAAAACCACGGGTGTCTAACATGGGAGCCAATTCTTTCCTCAATATCCTTTTCTCTAAAAATGAGGAGGAGAGGATGAAGATTACGGGCAGGGTCAACATTGATAAAGCAGAGCTCAGAGGGCAAGGAGAGGACTTTCAAAAGTTGAAAGAATCTCTCACTGGAAGTTTAAGGTTCGAAATCGAGAATGGAGTGATTGAACGGTTCAACATCCTCTCCAAGATCTTTTCACTCCTTAATATCTCCCAATATTTTAGAGGAAGGCTTCCTGATTTAAAGACCAAAGGGCTTCCTTATCATCAGATTCTGGCAAATATTCATATAAAAGAGGGAGTCGCTTCCACAAATGATTTTATTGTGGATAGCGATGCGATGAGGATGACGGTCTTCGGAAGGGTTGATCTGGGGAAAAACCTAATCGATGTTAGGATTGGGGTTCATCCCTTGATAACGATCGACACAATCTTAAGTAATGTCCCTATTGTGGGTTATATCCTCACCGGGAAGGATAAGGCCTTCCTCTCCTATTTTTATGAGGTGAAGGGCTCTCTGGAGGACCCAAAAATTGAGGCCATTCCACTTAAGAGTCTTGAAGAGCCTTTTTGGGGGACGCTCAAACGTTTACTTGAAACTCCGTTAAGACCCTTCCAGAAGGCTCCTTCACCTTAGCTCGTAATCCTTCCAACAGGGATTCCTTTGACCTGAATAGGTTTATTTCCTATTTCTCAAAGTTGAGAGATTTCACGGGCCATTTCTGCAAGCCCGAGTTCAGAGAGTTTCCTGGGTGTTGGGATACCGTTTTTATTCCAACCGCGGAGGTTATAGTATCGGTCCAGAAACTGTTCCATCTCTCTTATGACCTCTCCCTCCCCAGGGGCTCCCAAGGTATGAAGGGGTTCGGTCAGCATCCTTATTGGGAGGTGATCATCTTTTCGTCCAAACCCCTCCCGAACGTTGAAGGCTCGCTCGAGGTTGACAATCCTCTCTCCTACTTTCCATAGGTCAGTAATTTTCGCAGAAGACTCAATGCCTGTTGCTGCTGCCAAGAGCTTTGCATAGTGATCCGGAAACCATCCCCAGCCCCTGGCAAAGGCACACATAATTCCCACTTCAATTATCGCTGTACTGTCTTGATTGTAGATGACAATGTCAGCATTTTCGGTTTCAATAAAACGATTGACCGGCCTTGGATCAGTGGTTCCAAAGATTTCCTGCGCAGCATAACCATAGTTATGACTTCCGCCTATATTCGAGGTTGCATAGCTGAATCCATGAGATTTTGCACCCCTTGGTTCATAGGCAGGTAATTCCAACCCCTTGACATGAATGGCATAGGCCTCTGCCCCCCGGCCTAACAATTGAGCAGCCCTTGCCACTCCCTCAGCCAAAATATTACCGATACCCTCTCGGGCTACAATCTTTTGAATGAGTTTGATCATCGTTTGGTGATCTCCATAGATGAGCTCCAATCCATCCGTATCATTCCTACTGATAATCCCGTGTTCATAAAGCTCGTAAGCAAAACCAATACAGTTCCCTGTGCTGATGGTATCCATCCCGAAATTGTCGCAAAGCTGGTCCGCCCTTATCGTTGCCTCGATAGAGGTACTATCAATGGGAGCACTAAACACCCAGAGGGATTCATACTCAGGCCCCTCGCTCCATGCCCCTGCATAAGGGCCAGTCGTTACCGTGTGAGCCTTACCGCATCGAGCAGAACAACCATAACAGCCAAATTCCCCTGTTCTCAGTTTCCGATATTCCTCACCATAGAGTTTCTCCCCCTCCTTCATTTGGCCATACCTAAAATTACGAACAGGGAAGACTCCAATGGTATTGGTGACATTCTGGGTTGTGGTCGTGCCCCATTCTTTATGATGTTTGAATTGCTGGTTTTCTCGGATGAGACGGTTCTGCTCGCTGGCAAGCCTCTTAAAAGACTCTGGATCAAAAAGCCTCACCTTTCGTTTTGCCGTGATGGCAATGGCTTTTAGATTTTTGGATCCCATCACTGTACCTACCCCACATCGGCCTGCAGTCCTTCTGCCACTCACAATGGCTGCATACCTTACCAATCGTTCACCTGCAGGGCCAATGCAGGCCACACGGGTATTCTCTCCATGTCGTTTTCTGAGAATGTCTTGAGTTTCAGGGGTTTCTTTTCCCCAGAGCTCCTGTGCATCAACGAATTCGCATCCTTCTGGGGTGAGATGCAGGTAGAGAGGGGTTTCAGACTTCCCCTCAATGAGCAAGGCTTCATAGCCTGCAAAACGAAGCCAGGCGCCAAAATCTGCCCCCCCTACGGATCGAGCGAACCCACCCGTTAAGGGACTTTTAGTACAAACCATCCAGCGTGACACTCCTTGTGCCGAAGTCCCAGCCAGTGGTCCTGCAACAAACATAAGCCTGTTTTCCTCTCCCAGAGGATCTGTGTGGGGAGGTTGGTGCTTATAAAGATAAGCAACACCCAAGCCTCTTCCTCCAATAAAAAGCTCGCAAAGCTCCCGAGGGACTTCTTCTACCTCTGTGGTTCGTTTGGTCAAGTTAATTCGTAACACATAGTTTCTATAGGGTATCATCTAAGGCCTCCTTTTAAGATTGTAGAATCATATAGTTACCCTCTCTTTGTCCATATTAAATGTTATCGTTTTAATAGAACTTTCTATTAATGGATTGGTTGATTCGAAGCACGGGTTTGATGGTAGCCCCTCGCTTGGAATCTGCAATCGCTTGGTTGATCTTTTTAAAGTCATAGAATTTAATGAGATGATCAAATGGGAACTTTCCCTTCAGGTAAAGATCGATTAGTTTAGGAATAAACTGCTGGGGGATTGCGTCGCCTTGGATAATGCCGAGGGTTCTCTTTCTCCCGGGGAGAAACGTCCCCTTCTCGCCGGTGAGGAGTGCTACCACACCTCTGGGGTTTAATGCTTCAATAGCGAGTTGGTGCATCTTCGGACTGCCAGTGGTATCCACTATATAATCGACGCCCCTACCGGTGATCTTTGCCACCTGGGCAATGATGTCCTGACCACGATTGTTGATGATGTGTGTAGCTCCCAGATGAAGAGCAAGTTTGAGTCGATTGAGTTTAATGTCAACACCGATAATTGGGTTTGCACCGACAAGGCATGCCGCCATAACCGCTGCCAGGCCGACCGCTCCTGTTCCGAAGACAGCAAGGCTTTTTCCTTTCGAAACCCTTAGCGAGTTCATCACAGTTCCGGCTCCCGTCTGCATGCTACAACCCAAAGGAGCTAATATTTCCAGAGGCAGATCTTTAGAAACCTTGACGAGGTTTCTCTCTGTGGCTAAGGAGTATGTTGCAAAAGATGACTGACCGAAGAAGTGCCCTCGGACACCACTTCGGAGTAGTGCATTACTCCCATCCAGTCGCTGAAAACCAAAGTTAAGTTTCCAAAGATATTTACAATGAGCAGGGCGTCCAGTCCGGCATTGATGGCAACTGCCACAGGACTGATAGGAAAGTACGACATGATCGCCTGCTTTAATGTTCTGCACGTTTTTTCCTACCTTCTCCACAATCCCTGATCCCTCATGACCTAAAACTACAGGGGGGTCTCCCTCATCCCATCCCTCACAAAGAGCAATATCAGTATGACAGATCCCTGAGGCGACGATACGCACTAAGACTTCATCATCCCTTGGGCCCTCCATTTCAAGGGATTCGATCTTCAAAGGTCCTCCTTTTTTTCGAAGGACTGCAGCTTGAATTTTGCATATTTCCATTTTTTTACCCTTCACAAGAGGAGGCTGAAAAGCCTTTTTAAAGTGATCACATTTGATCGATTGAATCAACCATGGGTTCAGTTCAATCGTTATCCATTTAATGAGAGTTTAAGGTCCATTGTCCAGATCTTCATTGTATCGCTTTCTAAAAGGATTTAAGGCATCTCTGATTTCCTCTATGTAAAATCAATATAGTTTAATGGCAAACTCTTGTCAATTTTTTAAAAAGAGATCTCTGAAAAAGTATCTTAAGCCATATAGAATGGAGAGGTGTGATGGAAAAACTTTTGAGCAGATACCTTTAATATTAAAGCACAAATTTCGAAACATAATGAAATGACACTATTTTAGCAGTGGCAACGGTTACCCATAAATTAAACGCCTGCATTCAAAAGTTTTGGA
>JBBIRT010000145.1:0-7605 GCA_037441725.1 Deltaproteobacteria bacterium
TTCGGGAGGGGGGTCGAACTGTGGGTGCAGGCGTCATCAGTGACGTCCTCGAATAAGGGACCGATGAGGGTGAATGGATGAGGAATATCATTACATTATTATGTATGGAATGCAAACAGAGAAATTATTCTACTACAAAGAATAAGAGAACCACTCCAGACAAGATTGAATTAAAAAAATATTGTAGGTTTTGCCGTAAACACACCGTACATAAAGAATCGAAATAAACTCGTGAAAGGGAATGGAGGATGGGCTTATACAGGCCAGTAGCTCTAACGGATAGAGCACCGGACTCCAAATCCGGGTGATGGGGGTTCAAATCCCTCCTGGCCTGCCATGTCTTTCGTAATAAATGATTAGGAGGTTAATCCAGGGATAAAAGATGGGATTTTCGATTAAAGAGAAGTATGAGCTTGCAAAACAATTCTTAAGGGAGGTTAAAACTGAATTAAAGAAAGTGACCTGGCCATCAAGGAAGGACACCCTTTCAGGAACATTGGTAGTTCTGGTGACAGTTTTTATTATTGCCATCTTTTTAGGGATTGTTGATTCGGGCCTTTCAAATCTCATTAAACAACTCTTGAAAAGGGCAACCTATTAACAAGGAGTCGTAGCATCGATTATGGCAAAACAGTGGTATGTCATCCACACCTATTCTGGTTTCGAAAATAGGGCAAAGCAGAATTTGGAAGAGCGAATTAAGAATCTCGGAAAGGGAGACTATTTCTCAACCATCTTGGTTCCTACAGAGACAGTGGTGGAATTGGTCAAAGGGAAGAAGAAGACCTCCCAGAGAAAGATATTCCCAGGATATATTTTGGTAAAGATGGAATTGAATGAGGAGACCTGGCATATTGTCAAAGAAACCCCCAAGATCACTGGCTTTGCTGGTGATGGGACCAAACCTGTTCCCATTTCAGAGAGCGAGGTGGAAGAGATCCTATCCCAGATGAAGGAAGGAGTTTCTAAAGCAAAGCCAAAGGTTTCTTTCAACGTGGGTGATAGTGTACGGGTCATTGATGGCCCCTTTGTTAACTTTATCGGAACGATTGAGGAGGTCAAACCTGAAAAAAGGAAGTTGAAAGTATTGGTGTCCATCTTTGGGAGAGCAACACCAGTCGAGCTGGATTTTATTCAGGTCGAGAAGAACTAAGGTACGTTCGAGCCATGGGCTCGAAACATGATGCGGAAGGCCTGAATTCCAAGTTTCAAAGGAAAAGGTGCAATATAAACTTTAACAACGATAAATGATATCCTATTGACTATTTAGATTTTGAGGAATGAACAATGGCAAAAAAAGTGGTGGCAATGGTCAAGTTACAGATTCAAGCAGGGCAAGCCAACCCATCCCCTCCGGTTGGACCTGCTTTGGGGCAACATGGGGTCAACATCATGGAATTCTGCAAGGCCTTCAATGCCCGAACTCAGGGACAAGAAGGAATGGTCATTCCGGTAGTCATTACCATCTATTCGGATCGGTCGTTTAACTTTGTGACAAAGACTCCACCGGCCTCCATCCTTCTTAAAAAAGCGGCCAAGATTGTGAAAGGTTCAGGAGAGCCTAATCGGACAAAGGTGGGTAAAGTGACCCGTGATCAAATTCGAGAGATTGCGCAGATAAAATTTAAGGATCTCAATGCAGTCGATTTGGAAGGGGCCATTCGGACCATTGAGGGGACCGCTAAAAGCCTTGGGCTTGAGATCATCTAAAGAGAGAATTATGGCAAAGAGAGGAAAAAAATATTTAGAGGCAAAAGGGAAGGTTGATCGAAATAGACGATATGAGCTGGAAGAAGGGGTCAAACTCCTTTTAGAGACAACCTATGCTAAGTTTGATGAGGGAGTCGATGTGGCCATCCGTCTTGGAGTGGACCCGAAAAAGGCGGACCAGATGGTTCGTGGCACGGTGGTCCTTCCTCATGGGACAGGGAAAAAAGTCCGAGTATTGGTTTTTGCAAAAGGCCAAAAGGAGAAAGAGGCGCTGGATGCAGGTGCTGACTTTGTGGGCGCAGAGGACCTCATCGATAAGATTTCAAAAGGATGGTTGGAGTTCGACAAAGCGATTGCCACTCCTGACATGATGGGTTCGGTAAGTAAATTGGGGAAGATTTTAGGCCCACGGGGTTTAATGCCCAATCCCAAGGTGGGAACTGTAACCTTCGATCTGGAAAAGGCCATTAAGGAGATTAAGGCAGGAAAGGTGGAATTTAAAGTAGAAAAGGCTGGGATCGTTCATGTCCCAGTAGGAAAGATCTCTTTTGGGTTTAGCCGTTTATTGGAGAATATCAAAGCCCTGCTCGAAACAATCGTCAAAGCCAAGCCACCGACCAGCAAAGGAGTCTATCTGAGAAGCATTGCATTATCTTCAACGATGGGGCCTGGGATTAAAATCGATCCCCTTGATGTTAGGAATATATTGAAGTCTTAAGGAAGGAGAAGCTCATTGAATCGTAGAGAAAAAGAAGTCGCATTATCCAAATTGACTGAAAAGATTAAGGGATTTCAGGCCATGGTCTTGACCAACTATCGTGGGCTCAATGTGGAGCAGATGAACCATCTCCGACGCCGCCTCAGGGAGGAGAAGATTTCTTATCATGTGGTAAAAAATACCTTGATGAGACTGGCTTCAAAAGGAACGGATTTAGAAAAGTTGGATCGATATTTTGAAGGTCCAACAGCGGTTGCGATCTCCTATGGAGATCCAGTCCCAATGGCAAAGATTTTATCAGAATTTATTAAAACCCAACCCTCCCTTGAAATCAAAGTGGGTTTCATAGAAGGGAGGGTTGTTTCGCCTGAGGAGGTGAAGGCAATTGCGAACATGCCTTCTCGAGAGGTCCTTTTTGCTCAGGTTTTGGGTGGGATTCAAGGACCGGCCCATCAGCTCGGAACGGTTCTGGTCCAAGCCCTTCAACAGGTCCTTGGGATTCTCCAGGCTCGTTCGGATCAACTCTCTGAGCCAAAGGCTTAGGGAAGAAAAAGAGAAAGTGGATAAATTATTAAGAGGAGGATTTTCTAAATGGCAGATGTTCAAAAAATTGCAGAAGAGATCAGCGGTCTGACTTTATTGGAAGCCCGCGATTTGGTGAAGGCCTTGGAAGAAAAATTAGGGATTAAGGCCAGTGCACCAATGGCTGTTACAGCAATGCCTGTACCAGGGGCGGCAACCGGAACAGAGGCTGCCCCTGCTGAAGAGAAGACCGAATTTGATGTGATCCTCACTGGTTTTGGCGATAAGAAGATCCAGGTGATTAAGGTCGTCAGGGAACTGACGGGTTTGGGTTTAAAAGAGGCCAAAGACCTTGTGGAGGGTGTCCCCAAGCCTGTGAAAGAGGGAGTTTCCAAAGAGGAGGCTGCCACGATGAAGAAAAAGCTTGAAGAGGCTGGGGGGACCGTAGAGATTAAGTAGGGAAACATTCGAAGAAGTGTTGAGAATTTTTGGTGTCTCTTTCCTTTAAGACGGAGCCAAACATACCTGGTTGTCTGAAAGGGAAGAGACTATTTATTTTAAGTGGTTTTTTAATTTTTAACACCCCTTAGGGAGGTTCTTTCAACCCTCTCTGAGGAGGAGGGAAACAATTATGGCCAGCGTTGTTCCTGTCTATCGGAGGTATCGAAAGAATTTTTCAAAAATTAAAGAGATGTTAGAAATCTCCAATCTGATTGAGGTCCAGAAAAGATCCTACAAACAATTTCTCCAGGCTGATGTTGATCCGGATAAGAGGGAACCCATCGGACTTCAAGCGGTTTTTAAAACAGTCTTTCCAATAAAAGATTTTTATGAAACCGCTTCGCTCGAATTCGTCAACTATCGTCTCACTGAGCCAAAATATAATGTTGAAGAATGCCTGCTGAGGGGGATGACCTATGCGGCTCCCATCAAGGTCACTGTTCGTTTGGTGGTTTGGGATGTCAATGAAGAGACGAAGGCAAAAAGCATAAAGGCAGTCAAAGAGCAAGAGGTCTATTTTGGTGAAATTCCCCTCATGACTGAAAATGGGACGTTCATTATCAATGGCACGGAACGAGTCATTGTGAGCCAACTCCACCGTTCTCCTGGTGTCTTTTTTGATCAGGATCAGGTTAAACCTCACGGAGGAGGGAAAGTTTTTTATTACGCTCGAATCATTCCCTATCGAGGGTCCTGGATCGATTTTGAATTTGACCAGAAAGACCTCCTCTATGTTCGGATCGATCGGCGGAGAAAGATTCCTGTGACCATCCTCCTTCGGGCGCTTAAATATACTGGGGAAGAGCTTTTAAATTATTTCTATCACAAGGAGAAGGTTTTCTTCCGGAAGGGAAAATTCCATAAGGAGATCTCAAAAGAGGTACTTGTGGGACAGAAGGCCACCTCAGATATTGTCGATCCAGAAACGCATAAAATCATCCTAAAGAAGCATCGTCGAATAACGGAGGAAGCTTTCAAAAGGTTGGAGTTGGCCAAAATCAATACCATTCCAGTAGAGGTGGAAGATCTCATTGGGCGATATTTGGCAAAGGAACTCATTGATCCTGAAACCGGAGAGGTGATTGCCGAATGTAACGATGAGGTGACAGAAAAACTTTTAGAGGAGATCAAAGAACGAAAGATTGAATCCTTTGAAATCCTTTTCATTGACAATATCAACGTTAGCTCCTCTCTAAGAGATACTTTGGTGATGGATAAAATTGGGTTGACCCGAGAGGAAAGGGAAAAATTGCCCATCCTTGAACCCGGCAAATCAATTCGAGAGAAAGAATCTGAGAGGGCTCTGATTGATATTTATAAGAGGCTTCGCCCCGGTGATCCTCCAACCATTGATACCGCCCTTGGTCTTTTTTACAACCTCTTCTTCAACCCCGACCGGTACGATCTATCCAAAGTGGGAAGGATGAAACTGAACCATAAACTTGGTTTAAAGGGCAGTCCCCCTAAGATCTTGGTCTTCACCGAACGGTGGAAAAAGGAGGCCCTGCAGGCAGGAGCCACTTATGCAGGGGGGAAAGAATTGGTCGATCGCATCTTAGAGGGGTGGCTTGATTTTGACGAAGCCATTGCAACTCCGGAGATGGCTGATGAGATCCAACGGGCAGCCAAAATCTTACACCCCATTGGGTTGATGCCCTCATTCAAAGATGGGACCATTACCGACGACGTCCAAAGAATGATAGGAAAGATCTTGGAGGATGAAAAGACAACCCTTAGGAGAAGGGATATCCTTGAGGTCGTTAAATATTTAATTCGATTAAAAGACGGTCAAGGGGCTGTTGATGATATTGACCATTTGGGTAATCGGCGGGTCAGAACGGTAGGAGAGCTTTTGGAAAATCAATATCATATTGGGCTGGTGAGGATTGAGAGGGCCATTAAGGAACGGATGAGTCTTCAGGATGTGGAGACCTTGATGCCCCATGACCTCATCAACTCAAAACCCCTATCTGCAGTCATCAAAGAATTTTTTGGTTCAAGCCAGCTTTCCCAATTTATGGATCAAACGAATCCCCTTTCAGAGATCACACACAAACGTCGGCTTTCTGCCTTGGGGCCTGGAGGGCTAACTCGAGAGAGGGCAGGATTTGAGGTGAGAGATGTTCACCCCACCCATTATGGTCGGATCTGTCCAATCGAAACTCCTGAAGGACCCAACATCGGCTTAATCACCTCTCTCAGCACCTACGCCCGTGTCAATGACTATGGATTTATTGAAACCCCTTATCGAGAAGTGGTGAATGGAAAGGTGACCAACAACATCCGATACCTGTTCGCTCTGGATGAAGAGGAAGAAATAAATGGGCAAAAACCTGCCATTGCTCAAGCCAATGCCCCACTGGATAAGGAAGGAAGGTTTACCGCTCCTCTCATCTCTGCCCGGCGAGGGGGGGAGTTCGTGATGGTGAAACCTGAAGAGATTCGATACATGGACGTGTCACCAAAACAATTGGTGAGCGTTGCCACCTCTCTCATTCCATTCTTAGAAAATGACGATGCCAACCGAGCCCTCATGGGATCGAACATGCAACGCCAGGCTGTTCCCCTTCTCAGGACAGAGGCCCCGTTGATTGGAACAGGGATGGAGGCCATTGTGGCAAGGGATTCGGGAGTGACCGTGGTGGCGAAGAGGGACGGAGTGGTCGAAGATGTGGATGCTTCAAGAATTGTCATCCGAGCAGATGAAGATGGTCAGAAGGAGGATGATCCAGGGGTTGATATCTATACGTTGATCAAATATAAACGGTCGAATCAGAATACCTGCATCAATCAAAGACCGATTGTCCAAGTTGGAGATCATGTCAAGAAGGGTGAGGTCATTGCCGATGGACCAGCCACCCATGTGGGGGAGTTGGCTTTGGGGAGAAATGTCTTGGTAGCCTTCATGCCTTGGGGGGGATATAACTTTGAAGATTCCATCCTGATCAGCGAAAAGCTGTTAAAAGAGGATACCTATACTTGCATCCATATTGAAGAATTGGAATGTGTGGCACGAGACACCAAATTAGGAAAAGAGGAGATCACTTGTGATATCCCCAATGCAGGCGAGGAGGCCTTAAAGGACCTTGATGAGAGCGGGATTATCCGTATCGGAGCTGAAGTGAAGCCAGGAGATATTCTCGTTGGAAAGGTGACCCCCAAGGGAGAGACCCAGCTCTCCCCAGAAGAGAAGCTCCTTCGAGCCATCTTCGGTGAAAAGGCCGGGGATGTTCGAGATACCTCCTTAAGGGTTCCTCACGGGATTGAAGGGATAGTGATCGATGCCAAAGTCTTTTCCAGAAAGGGTCAGGAGAGGGATGAAAGGACGAAGGCGATTGAGGATCAGGAAAAGGCAAGGCTGTTAAAAAATCAGGCCGATGAGATTCGGATCATCCAAAATAGCACTCGGAGAAAGATTGGAAAATACCTCATTGGCAAACGGGCTGCCCATCGGATTGTCGATGAGAAGAAAAATCGTGTCTATTTGGAGGCGAAAGAAAAGATCAAGGAGGACCATCTCTTTGCCATTCCCTTTGACCGACTTAAAGAGATTGATGTGATCGAAGGGAAGCGAGTGCTTCCAGAGGTTCATCGTTTTCTTGATCGGGCCGAACTTCAGATCAATGTGGTTAAAGGGGTCTTTGGAGACAAACTGGCTAAATTGAAGCGAGGGGATGAGCTTGCTCCTGGAGTGATTAAGACGGTGAAGGTTTACATCGCCATGAAGCGGAAACTCTCCGTAGGAGATAAGATGTCAGGCCGACATGGGAATAAAGGGATCATCTCCAGGATCCTTCCAGAGGAGGACATGCCCTACTTAGAGGATGGGACACCGGTGGAGATCATTCTCAATCCATTGGGGGTGCCCTCACGGATGAATGTGGGCCAGATTCTGGAGACCCACCTGGGTTGGGCTGCTAAGGGTCTGGGGTGGAAGATCGGTGAATTTTTACAAAAACACTTTAATCCCCAACTGCTTCGAAGAAAGATCAAAGAGATCTATTCTTCAAAGGAGATCAATGAATATCTGGATCAAGCCACAGACGATGAGATCATTGAGTTGGCCCGTAAGTTAGGGGATGGGATTTTTGTCTCCGTCCCTGTATTTGACGGGGCCTCCGAAGAAGAGATTAAAGGTCTTTTGAAAAAGGCAG
>JBBIRT010000146.1:0-7585 GCA_037441725.1 Deltaproteobacteria bacterium
ACTCAGCATTATTTAAAAGAAGGGCTCGATCTTCTGAAAAATCTAATATTCGGGAAAATTGTTCCTTTTGGGCCTCTGCATTTCTGGTTATCTCTTCATAGGTTAAAATCTGCCGCATTTCATCTTTTCCACTCGGATCTCCCACTAAACCTGTCCCTCCTCCAACTAAGGCAATGGGACGATGTCCATGCCTTTGCATATGGGCTAAGGCCATGATGGGGACTAAGTTTCCAACATGAAAACTTGAAGCGGTAGGATCAAAACCGATATAGCAGGTGACCCTCCCTTTCAGGAGATCATGGATCTTTTCCTCATCCGTAACCCTTTCAATAAATCCCCTTTCCTGTAACACCTCATAAACCGTTTTATTTTCCATTTTAAACATCTCTATTCACTCCATTCATCTAATGCCGCTTTCACCCTTACAATTTTTTCCGATCTACCGGTTTCAGGATCGATCTCAACGACCACCCCTTGAAGCTCAACGTCATTGGTGGCCACATCAAATTTCCAAGGGATTTGCATTAACAATCGATCCAGGGCTATTTGTTTCCGAATTCCAATCACTGAATCCAAAGGTCCTGTCATCCCAACATCAGTAATATAGGCTGTCCCTCCATCCAATACCCTTTCGTCACTCGTCTGAACATGGGTATGAGTCCCAAATATAGCGCTTACCCTCCCATTTAAAAACCACCCCATGGCCATCTTTTCTGAAGTGGCTTCTGCATGAAAATCGACAAGGATGATGTTCGTTTCTTGCTTGATGATCCCAACTTCTCTATCCCCGACACGGAACGGACAGTCTAAATGTTGCATGAAAACCCTACCTTCCAAGTTTAAAACACCAATCTTCCTTCCGTTGTTCAAATAGAAAATTCCCCATCCCTTTCCTGGAACGTTAGGAGGATAATTGGCTGGCCTCAAAACTCGAGGTTCCTCATTTAAAAAAGGAAGGATCTCTTTTTTTGCCCATATGTGATTTCCAGAGGTAAGGACATTGACCCCTCCATTGAGGATTTCGAGCGCAATGGGAGGGGTCAACCCCATTCCTCCAGCAGCGTTTTCTCCATTAGCAATCGTAAACTCAACCCCATAAAAAGAAATCAATTTTCTTAATAGCATATGAATTGCCTTTCGGCCTGGCTTCCCGATGATATCTCCAATAAAAAGAATTCTCATCCCTGTCCCAAGAATGTTGTAGGTCGAAGGTTATAGGAGTGAGACCTATTCTTTATTTAGCAATATCCACTGCCCTCATCTCTCGGATTACCGTCACTTTTATCTGACCAGGATAAGTAAGTTCCTTTTCAATTTTTCGGGCAATATCTCTTGAAAGGATCACTGAATCCTCATCAGAAAGTCGATCAGGTTGGACCATGATTCGGATTTCTCTCCCTGCTTGGATAGCATAGGATTTCTCTACCCCAGGGAAGGACTGAGCAATCCTTTCCAAGTCTTCCAATCGTTTGACATAGGTCTCAAGCATCTCTCTCCTTGCACCTGGTCTTGCTCCTGAGAGTGCATCTGCTGCTTCTACAAGGATATCTAATATGGATTCTGGTTTCTCCTCCTCATGATGAGAAGCAATGGCATGGACGATGGCAGGAGACTCCCCGTATTTCCTCGCCAATTCTGCTCCGATCTTACCGTGGGAACCTTCCACTTCATGATCTACAGCCTTTCCAATGTCATGAAGCAGGCCTGCCCTCTTTGCCTGTTTTACATTGACTCCAAGTTCAGAAGCCATGATCCCGCAGAGGAAGGCCACTTCCAGAGAGTGTTGATAAACATTCTGAGCAAAACTTGTCCGATATTTGAGCCTGCCGATCAACTTGATCAACTCCGGGTGGATCCCATGAACACCCACATCAAATGTCGCCTGCTCACCAGCCTCTCGAATTGTGGTTTCAACCTCTTGCTCCACCTTTTGAACAATCTCCTCAATCCTCGCAGGATGGATTCGTCCATCACTGATCAATCGTTCTAAGGCAATTCGGGCTATCTCCCTCCGTATGGGATTGAACCCCGATAGGATTACTGCTTCTGGGGTGTCATCAATGATCAAATCGATTCCTGTGGCTGCTTCAAGAGCTCGTATGTTTCGACCTTCCCGACCGATGATTCGACCTTTCATCTCTTCATTT
This sequence comes from Deltaproteobacteria bacterium, assembly GCA_037441725.1. GTDB lineage: Bacteria > Desulfobacterota > BSN033 > BSN033 > UBA1163 > JBBIRT01. The sequence continues at coordinate 2,148 of JBBIRT010000146.1, forward strand.
GGAAGATTCACTACCGAAACCGTCTTTTCTGCCACATATTCCCCCGCATAACGCTGAATTGCTAAGCTAATGATTTCTTTAGATTTTTTATCAGCAAGCTCTTTTGCCTCATCCTCAATCTTTTTGATCTTTTTTGCCACTTCATGTTTTGCCTCATTCTCCATCGACTCCATTAACAAACGCTTTGCCTCTTCTGAAGTCATCTTGGCTATACTTTCCAACTGAAGACGCTGTTTTTCAAGAAGAGCGCTAATCTTCTTTTCCTGCTCCTGAATTGTCTTTTCCTGTTGAATCAAATTCTTTTCTCGCCGAGCCATCTCAGCTTCTTTAGCATCGATCAACTCGATCCTTTTATCCAGATGAGATTCTCTTTGGATAATTCTCCTCTCGATATTCTGGAGCTCTTGACGTTTTTCCAAGGTTTCTTTTTCAAATTCGGCTTTCTCTTGATAAAATTGATCTTTTGCTTGAAGGAGGGCTTCCTTCTTAATCATATCGGCCTTTTTCTCAGCCTCTTCAATCAAACGTTTGGCAACCTCTTTGGCAGAAATGATTCTTGCCTCTGAAAATCTTTTCCTAATGAGAAACCCGATAACTCCCCCAAGAAAAGCGATAATCAAAATAAAGATGATATTCATCTCAAATGACAGCTTCAATGTTTCGTTCACCTCCCCTTTTAGAAAATAAAAAGAGCCTCACCTCTGTATGACCATCGGAGTGGTTCAAAGAAATTACTGAATCCTTCAGTTTAATAAAAAATGGTCGGGAGTGGAATAGAGATAGGAAAGAAAGGAATTTGATAAGTCTGTTTACTTCGGAAAGAAAAAACCATTTGGAGAATTCTGATGCTCACTCTCCAAAGATCCTTACCATATAATGTAACCCCTATCCTATTCGGACGGAGGAATTGGCATTGAAATTTCCACAGGATATTGATCAGTTTCCATATGGTCATTGGATCAAGTCCATTCCTTTCTTGGGCTATAAGAAACTTAGATTTTAAACCTTTTCTCTATTCCACCATCCCTTTCCCTTTTTTCCAGAGGTCAGATCCCTCTTCTTAGGTCCCACCCGATAGATAAGATCATTTAGAATATTTCTCCCTCTCTTTGAATGAATCGATTTTCTTAAATAAGGCTTTTGGGAGTTTAGCCACCCATGGGAGTCTTTTTAATTTCCATCCCACCAATCTTAACATCTATCTCCTCAACCAAACCTTTCGATTTCCCTTCAATCTCACGAAGCAAGTTGAACCTTTTTTCTCTTTCTTTTAAAAGATCATCTGCGATATTTAATGCTGTTAAGATGGCCACATTCAATGTCGAGACACTCTTCGTCCTTTTCCGAACCTCGTCTATCTTTTCATTAACATAATTTGCTACCTTCTGAATGTAATCTTCCTCAGCATCAGTTTTTACTGTATAGGTCTGACCAAACACCTTAATCTCGACCAATCTCTCTTTTCCCATGACCCTTTCTCCCCCTCCCATCTATGGAAATGGATTAGGTATCGAGTCCTCTGAAACGATGAAGGAGTTGGTCAATCCTGGTCTTGACCCTTTCCCGGTCTTGTAATAGGAGTTTTAATTCCTTCTCTAAATGGTTCACCCTCTCCCTCTCCTTCTCTAAGGCCATGGTCAATCTATCTTTCTCCTCTTTCATCTCGTGAAATTTTATTAGAAGATGATGAACCTTCTCCTCTAAATCTCTAAGCAATCCCTGCTCATCTTCAGAGGATATTTTCTCTAATGGTATTTCTTCAGCCATTAAAAGTCAACCCATGTTTAGTATATTCAGTCTTCTTAGTCTATCCCGTTTTTTCCGTTAAGAAACGTATGGAGCAGATAAGATAAATCATATAAACTCATTCATGAGGCGCTTAGTAAATAGGCTTTGATAAATTCATCGATCTCCCCATCCAATACTCGATCGACTTGATGGATCACCTTATTGCTTCGATGATCCTTGACCATTTTATAGGGGTGCATAATATAAGACCTAATCTGGCTCCCCCATGCAATCTCTTTCTTTGTGTTGTGAAACTCCTGCAACCTTTCTTCCTTCTCTTTCATCTCCTTCTCGTAAAGTCGGGCCTTCAGGATCTTCAATGCAGTTGCTTTATTCTTATGTTGGGAACGTTCATTCTGGCATTGGACCACAATCCCTGTAGGAAGGTGAGTGATTCGAACTGCAGAATCAGTCTTGTTGACATGTTGCCCGCCTGCTCCACTGGATCGAAAAGTGTCAATCCTTAGGTCTTTCTCATCGATGTTGACTACAATATCATCCGTAATTTCAGGAATGACAAAAACCGATGCAAAGGAGGTATGCCTCCTGGCCCCCGCATCAAAGGGGGATATCCTAACCAGTCGGTGAATTCCATTCTCCGCTTTTAAATATCCGTAGGCAAACCTACCGTTGACCACAAAAGTTACATTCTTTAGACCTGCCTCTTCCCCAGCAAGGATATCAATGATCTTGGTCTCAAATTTCTTCTTTTCGGCCCACCTCAAATACATCCTTAGAAGCATTTCAACCCAATCCTGGGCCTCTGTCCCACCTGCCCCCGCATTGATGCTGACAATGGCATTATTCGAGTCAAGCTCCCCCCCTAACATCTTTCTAAACTCGATTTGATGGATGGCCTCCTCAGTTCTCTTCAACCTCTCTAATAATTCCTGGGCTTCCTTTTCATCTTTTTGTTCTTCCACCAGTTGAAGGAGGATCTCCATCTCTTCTAAGCCCTTCTTTTCCTCCTCCCAGGGTGTTAGACTATCTAAAAGAGCAGTCCTCTCTTTAAGAATCTTTTGAGTCTCTTCGCTTTCTCCCCAAAACTCAGGATTGACCATCATTTTTCCAATTTCAGCCAATCTTTTTCCTTTCCCTTCAATGTCAAAGAGGGCCTCGAAGAGATTCCAGTCGCTCCTTGAGCACTCTCAACCGATCTTTCAGCTCTTCTAACATATCCTTTTCCCTTTCTTTTTTAAAATTGGTAGTTATAATAACATAAATCAAGAAAAAGATAAATAAGTTTATATAAGTATTTGATTTTATTATATTTATTATATTTTTAAGTTTATCTGTCTCATTATCTTTATTGGGTTTGTAGCTTTATTCAATTTCCGTGATCATTCATGTTCATCTTTTTCTAATTTTCTCCATATCCACTCTATTGAACTCAAAGGACCTAATGAACCCAAGAGACCAATTAAGACTTTCTCCTCTTTAGTAAGGTCTCCATCTCCTCACCCACCATTGCTGGATTTCTCACCACCCTAACCCCTGCATTCTCAAGGGCTTCCATCTTCTCCTCTGCTGCCCCTTTGCCACCTGAAATAATTGCTCCAGCATGTCCCATCCTCCTACCTGGTGGAGCACTCAATCCAGCGATGAAGGCTAATACAGGTTTCCGAATGTATCTCTTAATAAATTGAGCTGCCTCTTCTTCTTCTGCCCCACCTATTTCACCAATAAGTATGACTGCCTCTGTATCTGGATCTTTTTCAAACATGGCTAAAAAATCAACAAAATTTAGCCCAACGATTTGATCCCCTCCAATGCCAACACAGGTTGATTGTCCAATTCCTCTCTTGGTCAATTGATCCACTACCTCATAGGTGAGTGTTCCACTTCTTGAAATAATTCCTATTGGTCCTTGATGATGAATGTAGCCTGCCATCACACCAATTTTACATTTCCCTGGAGATATAATACCTGGGGTATTTGGACCAATCAATTTCGATTCCCTTCCTTTTAAATATTCCTTTACCACAACCATGTCAAGGGTTGGAATCCCTTCTGTCAAGCAGACAATTGTTGAAATGGTTGCATCAGCTGCTTCAAGAATCGCATCTCCTGCATAGGCCGGTGGGACAAAGATGGCTGAAGCATTCGCCCCTGTTTCCCTTACCGCTTCTACGACTGTATTAAATACAGGGATTCCGTCCACTTGTTGCCCACCCTTGCCTGGGGTGATTCCTGCCACAATTTTCGTTCCATATTCTATCATTTGTCGTGTATGGAACCTCCCCTCCTTACCTGTGATCCCTTGAACCACGACTCTTGTATGTTCATCCACTAAGATACTCATAGAGCCCTCCAATAAAGAATGAAGTTTGAGGCTGGAAATTAAAGTTTCTTTAAGGCCTCTGCAACTTTTTCTGCCCCCTCCATCATATCCCTTACGAGGATAAAATTAAATCCTGCGTTGAGTAAAATTCCCCTCCCTTCCTCTACATTTGTTCCCTCCAATCGGATGATGATAGGAACCTTTACTTTTTTCTCTTGGACCGCTTCTGTTACCCCTCTAGCAAGTGTATCGCATCTAATAATTCCTACAAAAATATTGATAAATATTACCTCCACATCTATATCTGAGAGGAGGATCTTGAATCCATTCTTCACCATTTCAACTGTGGCTCCACCCCCTACATCAAGAAAATTGGCTGGCTCGGCCCCAACCAATTTAATGAGATCCATCGTTGCCATTGCAAGGCCTGCCCCATTGACCAGACAACCTACATTTCCATTTAGCTTAATGTAATTTAAGTTGAATTTGGAGGCCTCAACCTCAAGAGGATCTTCCTCATTGAGATCTCTCATTTGAAGGATCTCCTTATGTCGATAAAGGGCGTTGTCATCAAAATTGATCTTTGCATCAAGGGCAACCCACTCCTCTGTTTTAGTCAGAACAAGAGGATTGATTTCAGCCAGCAGACAGTCCTTTTCATAAAAGGTCTGATAAAGACCGAATACAATATTCCTCATCTTTGCTAACGGAGCAGGCTCAAGGCCAAGACCGTAACCGATTTTATTGATCTGAAAATTCTTTAGACCGATGATTGGTTGGATCCACTCTTTTACGATCTTTTCTGGAGATTCTACAGCGATTTTTTCGATTTCCACTCCACCCCCTCTGGCCGCCATGATCACAGGGCAGGCTTTGGATCGATCAATGGTGATCCCCAAATAAAGTTCCTCTTGGATCTCCATGGATTCCTCGACCAAGATCTTTCTTACCAGTCGCCCTGAAGGACCTGTCTGGGGGGTGATGAGGATTTTTCCGAGGAGTTCCTCCGCAATCTTCTCCGCTTCCTCTGGAGAAGTAGCCATTTTAATCCCCCCTCCTTTACCCCTTCCCCCAGCATGGATCTGCGCTTTCACCATTATGGGTATTTTTCCCATCTTTAAAGCGATCTCTTTTGCCTCCTTAGGAGTGTGGGCAACCCCTCCTTGAGGAACAGATATTCCATAACTTTTAAATATTTCCTTGGCTTGAAATTCGTGAATCTTCATCCTTGATTCCTCCTGGCTAAAACAAGTGTGGGTATTATAACGGATTTCATCAATCTAAAAAAGAAAAAAGATATATAAGAGGTAATGTATCACTGAAGTGGGGAACCCTATTAGAATCAGGCAGGAATATCTCCGAAAATTTT
>JBBIRT010000147.1:0-7440 GCA_037441725.1 Deltaproteobacteria bacterium
ATGCAGTAACTGTCATCCCTTTTTTAATGAACAGAGATTTTCAGGGATGCCAAATATTACCACCTGTATAGGGTGTCATAAAGATCCACTCACCCAGAATCCTGAGGAAGAAAAAATAAGACAATCTTATAAAAGTGGGAATACCCTCCAATGGAAGCGAATATATGAGCAGCCGGATCATGTCTTTTTTTCTCATCGACGTCATGTCGTTTTGGCTAAAATGGATTGTAAAAATTGTCATGGACCAATCGGCGAAAGTGAAACACCACCGGCAAAGCCGTGGGTCAAGATGACTATGAAGTGGTGCATGGATTGTCATACAAAGACAAAGGCAAGTAATGACTGTATGGCTTGCCATGTTTAATGAGAGCATAGCGCAAAGCGCTTAGAGCATAGAGCGTATAGGGTTTTTAATCCTCAAGGTTATTCACTGCACTTTGCTCCATGCCTTTTGGAAAGGATTTGTTTATGAAATTGAGTCGGAGAGATTTTTTGAAGATGGGAGGAGGGGCAGGTGTTGCCATTGCCTTGGGGGGTGGATTCTGGAGATGGACTCAACTCCCTCCTTCTTCAAAACTTCTTCCCCCAGGGATTGAAAAATGGATACCAACGATTTGTGGCCAATGTCTGGGGGGTTGTGGAATTTTGGTTAGGGTGATCGATGGGTGGGCAACCAATATAATCGGCAACCCACTCCACCCAGTCAATCGAGGAACCCTTTGCCCCAAAGGGATGGCTGGTCTTCAAGGGCTCTACGATCCTGACCGAATCCGGTCTCCTCTGAAGAGAGTTGGAAAACGAGGAGAGGGGCGATGGGAACCTATCTCCTGGAAAGATGCAATTCAGGAAGTTAGCAATCTACTAAAAGAACTTAGAAAAAAAGGAGAACCTCATCGGCTGGTGGTCTTAGGAGGTAGATACCGGGGGTTGATGAAACCTCTCTGGGAGCGTTTCTTAGAGGCCTATGGGTCTCCTAATTATGTGGATAATCAATTCCGTTGGGATGGAATCGCGATGGAAGGACTCTTTCTCACCCAAGGAATTCAGACTCTCCCCACCTATGATTTTGAAAATGTACAATATCTTCTCTCTTTTGGAGCTCCGCTTCTTGATTCTTACTGGTTTCCCATTCACGCCTTAAAGGCCTTTGGCCATTTCAGAAGAGGGAGGCCTGGACAGAGAGGAAAATTAGTTCAGATTGAACCCAGGCTTTCTATCACTGGGATGAAAGCAGATGAATGGATTCCAATACATCCAGGGACAGAAGGAATTTTGGCCTTAGGCATTGCTCATATGATTATAAAAGAAGGACTCTATGATAAAGAGTTTATTGCCCAGAACACCTTTGGATTCGAAAATTGGGTGGACTCCAATGGAAAAAGGCATTTAGGTTTTCAGGAATATGTCATCTCAGAATTTCCGCCAAACCGTGTATCGGATAAGACAGGGATTCCAATCGATACCATAATTCGTCTCTCCCGGGAATTTGCAACCCACCAACCCTCTCTTGCCATAGGCTATCGAGATCGTCCTTTCCACCAGATGGCTGTTATGGCCTTAAACGGGCTCATGGGAAGCATTGACCGACCAGGTGGTATACTCATTCCTAAGCCTATCCCTTTTAACCCCTTTCCCTCTTTTACTAAAGATCGTTTAGCTCAAAAGGGGTTAGAAATGGAAAAAATTGATAAGGGTAGGCAAACCCCTTTTAGAATAGACCAACCCTACCTCTTTGCTAAGAACTCAATTTCTGAAAGACCTTATCGGCCTAACGTTCTCTTTCTCTATTACTCGAACCCCCTCTTCTCTAATCCTCATCCTGACCTCTTTCAGAAAGCCATTGATCAAATTCCATCCATCATAAGTTTTTCTCCTTATATGGATGACACCACCCAATATGCAGATTTAATTCTTCCTGACCATAGCCCTTTAGAACGATGGCAAGATGACCCATTGTTCCTAAACAATGGATATCCCATTCTTGGGCTAAGGCAACCGATTATTGAACCTATCCATCAAACAAAAGCCACGGGTGACGTTCTGATCGATCTTGCCAAATCATTAGGAGGAGAAATCGAGAAGGCTTTTCCATGGAAGGATTTTAAAGAGGTTCTCCTTTACGGTCTTAAAGGAATATATGAAGCCAGACGAGGGGATGTATTTGGCCTTGAATTTGATGAGGCCTGGATTCGAATGCTTCAGAGAGGAGGCTGGTGGGATCCTTCCTATAAATCCTTTGATGAATTTTGGGAACTTCTCTTAGAGAGGGGAGGTTGGTGGGATCCAATCTATGAATTTGGAGAAAGAGATCGTATCTTCAAAACTCCCTCGAAAAAATTTGAATTTTATAGCCAAGGGATAAGAGGAAGCCTCTCCTCCTTAGGCGTGGACGAAGACTCGTCTTTCCTTCCCCATTGGGAGGAGCCAAGGATGAAAAAAGAAGAGAAGGGCTATCTACTCTTTCTGAATATCTTTAAACCTATGGGGATAGGAGGAAGAAATTTTAATCAACCCTGGCTTCAAGGAATCATAGGTCCCCATCTCTTTGAAAAATGGACGACCTGGGTAGAGATCAATCCATTTACGGCTTCAGAACATAATATTTCTGATGGAGATTGGGTCTGGGTTGAATCCCCTCATGGAAAGATCAAGGCAAAGGCTCGCCTCTACCAAGGGGCTATGCCTCAGGTGGTGAATATTCCCTTTGGAAACGGACACCGATCAGGGGGACGATGGTCTAAGAATATTGGAGAGAATCCATACCGGCTCTTAGATTTGGAGTTAGATCATCTAACAGGGCAACCAGTCCAGGGAATAACACGAGTAAAGATCTATAAAGTTTAATCCTCTCCCCATACTCTCCCTCCCCTTTTGGGAAGGGGATTGGGCGGAGGGTGGAGGTATCAATGCATCGCTGGGGAATGGTCATTGACTTAGATAAATGTACGGCCTGTCAGGCCTGTGTGGTTGCCTGCCTTTCAGAAAATAATATTGCTCTGATCGGCCCAGGGGAATCGGCGAAGGGTCGAACCATCCATTGGATTGAACTGATTCCCTACATAGAAGGAGAGTATCCCCATGTAAAAGCACGGCTAATTCCAAGGCCCTGTATGCATTGTGATCATCCTCCTTGTACCAAAGTCTGTCCTGTTTTTGCAACCTATCTGAACGAAGAAGGAATCGTTACTCAGATTAATTATCGTTGTATTGGATGCCGGTATTGTACCACTGCCTGTCCCTATACGGTAAAATCTTTCAATTGGTATGAACCAAAATGGCCTGAAGAGATGAAAGGGTCTTTGAATCGGGATGTTTCGATTCGAACCAAAGGAGTTGTGGAGAAGTGTACCTTTTGCCATCATCGACTACTTCAGGCAAGGGAGAAAGCCAAAGTTGAAGGAAGAGAGTTATTACCAGAGGACTATATTCCTGCCTGTGTCCAGGCCTGTCCCAGTGGAGCCATGTTTTTTGGGGATTTGAATGATCCCTTCAGCACTGTATCAAAACTTTCTCGGGAAAGAAGGGCTTTCAGGCTGATGGAAGATCTTGGAACCGAACCAAAAGTCTATTACCTGTCGGAAGGGGTTTGATGGAAAAAATAGATATCAATCTAAATGAAGATGAGGTTCTATTCCATCCTGTTGAAAAGACAGGAAGGGCTTTTTACCTCACCCTCTCCATTTTGATTGGAATCACCCTGTGGGCCATTTATGCTTACCATTTTCAATATCGAGAAGGCCTTGGGGTAACTGGGTTAGCTCGGCCAATCTTCTGGGGGGTATATATCACCAACTTCGTCTTTTTCATCGGAATCAGTCATGCAGGAACATTGATTTCGGCCATCCTTAGGTTGGCCAAAGCAGAATGGCGCCGCTCCATTACCCGATCAGCGGAGGTCATCACGGTTCTAGTTCTTTTCTTTGGTGTAGGAAATATTTTGATGGATTTGGGACGGCCTGACCGAATGCTTAACATCATCAAATATTCACAATTCCAGTCTCCTCTCCTTTGGGATGTCTCCAGTATTACGGTCTATCTTACTGCAAGCTCCATCTATCTTTATCTTCCGCTTATTCCGGATATTGCTCTTTTGAGGGACCGAAATGGGAAACGGAAATGGTTTTATCGGATATTGGCCTTGGGGTGGAAAGGGACAGAGAGACAACATCATCTTCTTGAAAAGGCTATCTCTTTTATGGCCATCCTGGTCATCCCGGTGGCCGTCTCAGTCCATACCGTTGTCTCATTTGTCTTTGCCATGACTATCCAGCCAATGTGGCATAGTGCCATCTTTGGTCCTTATTTTGTGGCTGGAGCCATCTTTTCTGGGATTGCTGCTCTCATTGTTGCAATGAATATTATCCGAAAGGTGTACCATCTGGAGGAATACCTAAGGCCAGTCCATTTTAATAACCTTGGAATTCTGCTTTTGGTGATGACCCTCCTTTGGTTTTATTTCACCTTCACAGAATATTTGACCACCTATTATGGGGGAGAGCCTATCCATATGACAATCTTTTGGATGAAGTTTACGGGAAGGTTTTCTCCTTATTTCTGGGGGATGTTCCTATTCTGTTTTATCATCCCTCTTCCGATCTTAAGTTTTAAAAAGACCAGAACCCCATTAGGGACTCTGATTGCTTCTCTCTCGGTCATCATAGGGATGTGGTTAGAGCGATATGTGATTGTTGTCCCAACCCTAACCAACCCCAGACTTCCGAACGAAATGGTGATCTATTTTCCCACCTGGATCGAATGGTCTATGTTTGCCGGTTGCATCTCCTTTTTTATCTTGCTCTATATGCTCTTTACAAAGCTCTTCCCGATTGTATCCATTTGGGAAGTGAGAGAGGGAAGAGAGAAATCGATGGCAGAGGTCCAGGAGAGGATTAAAACTTATCTTCCCGGGATCGGAGTAGAGTAAATCTCGATGAGAAAATGTCAGTTGAACTTGATTCAGGGTATAAACCATCAATCCGTTAATATTCACAATCGGATTCAGGTGATTTTAATGAGAAATCTGTTGTTTATTCTCGGAGTGATCAGCCTTTTTATTGGACCTTCTGTTTCTGCCCAGATGCTTCCAGAAGGTCCAACCAAGGGAGCTCGCCTCTTTGTTACGAAAGGTTGTGTCAAATGCCATGCCCTTAAGGGAGAAGGAGGAAGGATCGGACCTGATTTAGGAAAGATCGAATTAGGAGATACTCAACTGAACCTCGTTGCAAAAATCTGGAATCACATTCCATCAATGATCCTCAGTATGGAACGGGCCAAAATGATTAAACCGATGATGGATGGTCAGGAATTTTCAGAAATTTCTGCTTATCTTTACTCTTTTAAATTTTTTGATGAACCTGGTAATGCCATTCGAGGCAGAGCCCTTTTTAGCGAAAAGGGCTGTCAAAACTGTCACCCTTTTACAGGGAAGGGGAGACAAGGAGAATCTGGATTGGATCTATTCCCCCAAAACCTCTCCCCCATCTTTTTAAGCCAGGTCATTTGGAATCATGGGCAGGAGATGATCGCTCGTATGGCCCAATTAGGAATGAAATGGCCTAAGTTTAATGGGACAGAGATGATGGATCTTTTGGAATTTATTAAAACTAATGCAAAAGGAATCGGGGAAGCAGCCTTCATTACTCCTGGAAGTCCAAAAGAAGGGAAACGAGTCTTCTTGGCTAAAGGATGTTTCCAGTGCCATCGCATCCATGGAGAAGGGGCAAAAGATGGAGATGACCTTGGAAAGAAGGCTAAGAGATTTTATAAAAGCCTTACCCAGATTGCCTCGATTATGTGGAATAAAGGGGAAGTCGTTCTATCAAAGATGGCCAGGACTCCGACCGGGATTCCTAAACTTACAGCCAAAGAGATGGCCGACCTTTTATCTTTTCTCTATTTTCTTCATTTTATAGATGAGCCAGGGAATCCTTTGCAGGGAAAGAAACTCTTTTCAGAGAAAGGATGTGCCAAATGCCATCAAATGGATGGAAGATCTGGTGAATGGATGTCCATTGAATTGTCTAAGTATCAAGGAAAAGACCAATTAGAGATTGTAGCAAATATATGGAATCATAGCATCGAGATTCAGAGGGCCGCAAAAGAAAAAGGCCTCCAATGGCCTCAATTTAAAAAAGGGGAGGTGGCGGATCTCCTTGAATATATAAGAATTCCAAAGAAAAGACCTTAAACTTTAAAGCAGGGGTTAAGGGGTTGACTTCCTTTCCCTAAGAATGATTGAATGGGGAAAAAATGAAAAAAATGTCCTGCACTCTTTTAGGGATTCTCCTCCTTGGAGGCATTCTTTTCTGGCATTCTACTTATGGAATTGAAAAAAGAGGGCCTTATTTTCCCATAGGGGATATTAAGGAGGGATGGAGAATCTTTACCGTTAAAAAATGTAATATCTGCCATTCCATCTGGGGAGAGGGTGGGAAAGGGGGACCTGATCTCGGAACCCTTCCAGAATCTTATAAAACGCCATCTCAACTGGTAGCTCTGATGTGGAATCATGGACCTCAGATGTGGGCAAAGATGCCAGCCAAAAAGATTACCTATCCAAAAATTGATCAGAAAGAGATGGCTGATCTCTTTGCCTTTCTCTATTTTCTTCGATATATGGACGAACCTGGAAATCCTTTAAATGGGAGAAAGGTATTCGAAGCAAAAGGGTGCGGAAAATGTCACTTCATAGAAAAAGGATCAAAAGAAGAGCTTGGCCGATGGGGAAGTTATGTCAACCCTATTTTATGGGCTCAAATGATGTGGAATCATGCGCCTCAGATGGAAAGGGAGATGGGGCGAAAGGAGATTTCATGGATAAAATTCAAAGGAAATGAAATGGTAGATCTCATCGCCTATATTCGAAGTCTTACTCCAGAAGTGGAAAGGTTTTACCTTTCACCAGGGGATCCTCTCTCTGGAGAAGTCATTTTTAAAAGAGAAGGTTGCTCAGAGTGCCATCGTTTAGAGACCAAATTGCATCTTAAAAAGATGAGAGAGCTCCCAAACACCATGGGCCAACTGGCTGGAGCGATGTGGAACCACTTTCCTGATATGTGGAAGGAGATAGAAGATAAAGGAAAGAAACGCCCTCTCCTCACTGGACAAGAGATGGCTGATTTGACAGCCTATCTGTTTTCTATTCAATATTTTGATTTTCCTGGAGATGCGATTCGAGGCAGGTCAGTTTTTTTTAACAAACGATGCAATTTCTGTCATATCAAAGGGGGAAAAGGGTCTGATCTAACTAAATTAAAAGGACAAATTACTCCTGTTACAATGGCCCAGGCCATGTGGAATCATGGCCCAGAAATGTGGGAAGAGATGAACCGGGCTAAAGTCTCCTGGCAAAGAATCGATAATCAGGAGGTGGTAGACCTGATGGAATACCTGAATAGAGGAATGCCCTGATACCATTTCAATTAAAAGATTGCAGATTTT
>JBBIRT010000148.1:0-1410 GCA_037441725.1 Deltaproteobacteria bacterium
AGGGTGATTATTGAGAGTAAATGGGGTTTGGGTGAGGGGGTGGTGAGTGGGGGGGAGAGTGTGGATTGGTTTGGGGTGGAGAAGAGGGGTTTAGAGATTGTGGAGAGGAGGGTAGGGAGGAAGGAGAGGCAGGTCATGAGAGGGGAGAGGGGGGTGGTATGGGGGGAGGTGCCATTGGAGAGGCAGACCGTTTCGTCATTAAGGGATGAGGAGATTAGGGAGATTGCGAGGTTATCGATGAGGCTTGAGAGTGAGTTAGGTTCTCCTCAGGATGTGGAGTGGGCCATTGAGAGGGGTCGTTCCCATTCCAACCATCTCTTTCTCCTTCAAACCCGGCCTGCAAAGATTGCGATGAAGAAACCAAAATCTACTGCTGAGTATCTTGCTGATTTAATGGCTAAAAGTTTTAAACTATAAAACCCCTTTCTAACCTCTCATATGTGGTCAAATTAAATCGATTTAAACTTGAGGGGAGGCGGGGTGGGACGGAAATGGAGGGTATAAAATGGGTGAGCAAAAAGCAGGAAGTGTAAAATTATGGGATGCCGTACCAGGATATGATTTTAATGAAGAGATTGATGTCCCTGAAATGCATTCTTATTTCCATGATGGGGTCCATAGTGTCCCACGTCTGACACCGATGTATAGCTGGTTTTACGGGAGGTATAACCCATTTGGTTCTCAGTATGCCTGTGAAATGCTGAGTATCCCTAAATGCAAGGGTTGGTCTCAAAAGATAAAGGATGGCTCTACCTATGTGGCCATGCACATCATCAGGGATGAGGCAGAGGTTGAAAGAAGAAGGGCAAGATTTAAAGAGGCATTGATCCCTTGGATTAAGGATTTCGATGGATTATGGGAAGGTTATAAGAAAGAGTTAATGACCCTCTATGGCCAATTAAAATCTTTGGATCTGGATAAGGCGACCAATATAGATCTCCTCCATCACTTATGGGATATGATCAGTGCCTATCGCAGGATGTGGGAGATCCATTTCTTAGGAATGTATGTTTCGATGAGTGCCATTTCATTGCTTGAAGGATTAGTTGCTCGCTATGGGCTCACGGTTGAAAGCCCTGAGTTCCAAAATATGATCCGGGGATTCGACAATAAAGCCTTTCAGGTGGATAGGCAATTATGGGAGTTCAGCCAAAAGGCCATCAGGGATGGCCTCTCAGATATATTTAAAAATCATAAAGCAGAAGAGGTAATGCCCAAGCTCGAAGGGAGTGAAGCAGGAAGAAGATGGAAGAAAGATTTCTATGAGTTCCTTCAAATAGAAGGATGGAGGATGGTTCGAATGATGGACTTTAATGAGCCCTATTGGCTTGAAGACCCATCCGCAGCCATCTCAGTGATCCAGACCTTTATTAAGAAAGGGGCTGGTTATGACCTGGATGAAGTGAGGTT
>JBBIRT010000148.1:1420-6628 GCA_037441725.1 Deltaproteobacteria bacterium
AAGCTGGTTGAGGAGCGAGAGAGGGCAATTGAAAATTTACTCAAAAAGGTACCGGATGAAGAAAAAGATTGGTTCAGGGCTCTGATCGATTTGGGTGGAAAGGCGAGCTCGTATAGTGAAGAGCATGATCTTTACTGTGAGTTATACCTTCATGCCTTGGTTCGCCGCGGTCTCCTGGGCATTGGGAGAAGACTCGTTCAAGCTGGAACGATTGATCGGCCCGATGATACACTCTTCCTCAATCCTGATGAGATTGAACAGGTCATGCTCGCTCCAGAGTTCCATAAACTCCAATATATTGCAAACAGACGTCGAGCCCAATGGGAAGAGTTGAAGTTTAAGGAGACTCCCCCGGTCTTTACAGAGAGGGCTAATTTTAATGAAGCCGTTGGGATGGATCTCATCCCTTCAGAGGATGTCATTATCATGAAGCTTGTGGTAGGGGAGATGCCCCGAGTAAGACCTGAGTTGAAAGCTGACCTTTATGGAGTTTGCGGAGCTCCAGGGGTAGCCGAAGGTCCAGCAAGAGTCATTATTACTTATGAGCAATTGAAAGAAGTTAAACCTGGTGAGATCCTGGTCTGTCCGGGTACGAACCCTGCATGGACTCCTGTTTTTGGACTGATCAAAGCGGTGATTGCAGATAGAGGTGGAACCCTCAGTCATACCGCCATCGTGGGTCGCGAGTATGGGATACCCACTATTGTCAATAGTTTTGAAGGAACAGCAAAAATCAAGACAGGAATGAGAATCAAGGTTGATGCCACTGAAGGGGCCATCTACTTTTTAGACAAATAAAGATCTCAGACCCTTCATTTGTCATTGTCGAAACTTGTATCGAGGCTCGTCTATGGATCCTGGGTATGTGTGCTACTCTTTAAACGAGTTTCCTACTTCGATACGAGCATCGCAACCATAACCATGAGACCCTTCCCTTAAACGGGCTTATTAACCATAACCTTTACCGAGGAGTTATAGATGAGACTTAAAGACAAGGTGGCCATTGTAACCGGGGCGGCGAGAGGATTGGGGCAGACCTTTTCCTTAGCTCTTGCAAAGGAGGGGGCTATGGTGATGGTGGTCGATATTGCCGACCTCGAAAGGACAGTGAAGGAGATTGAATCTTCAGGTGGGGTCGTTAAACCTTTTAGAGCAGATGTTTCTAATGAAAAAGATACCCTGGAGATGGCAGAAGAAACTTTTAAATCATTTGGAAGGATTGATATCCTGGTCAATAATGCAGCCATTATATACGGTCTCACTCGAAAACCTTTCTTTGAGATCGATCCTCAGGAATGGGATCGAGTGATGAGGGTTAACGTCAAAGGCCCCTGGCTCTGCACCAAGGCTGTGTTTCCTTATATGAAACAACAAGGGAAGGGAAAAATCATCAACCTTTCATCGGAAACCTTCTTTACAGGTTCTCATGGTTTTGTCCACTATGTGGCCTCAAAGGGAGGGGTGGTTGGGTTGACCCGAGCCCTTTCCGTTGAATTGGGACCATATCAGATTAATGTCAATGCCATTGCTCCTGGTTTTACAGATACTGAAGCAAGCCGGTCGATCGCTGATGTCACACAATACGATGTCACTCGGACTCCTTTAGGTCGATTACAACAACCGAACGATCTTATTGGGGCCATGATCTTTCTTGCATCCGATGAGAGTGACTTTGTCACGGGTCAAACCCTTTTGGTGGATGGGGGGAGGGTGATGCATTAAAAATCTTAAAATCTTAAAGAAAGGAGGGAGAGGAAGATGAAGGTGGGAAAAAGGGTGGGAAAAAGTATTATTCCAGTCACATTAATGAGGGTATTGTTGGTTCTTTTTATTATTAACGGTGGTCTTTATTTGGTCCAATATGCAACAGCCAAAGAAGTCCCCAAAGAGATTCGGATTGGTGATGTGGTCTCCTATACAGGTCCTTATGCAGGTTTTGGTTTTAATTCATTTGGAGTAGAAGCAGCAGTTGAAGATATCAACAAATTGGGAGGAATATATATAAAAGAGTATGGAAAGAGAATACCCGTTAGATGGATCACCAGAGATGTAGCCAGTGACCCTTTGAAAGTAGCCCCCCTTACAGAGGACTTGATTCTCCGCGAAAAGATAAACTTTATTGGACCTGGGCTGGAGGTTCCAACAATGCGTCAAGGTACTGCCATGATGGCTGATAAATATAAGATCCCTGCCGTTTATGGGGTCGGTCCTTTTGAGTCATGGATGGCCATGAAGCAGTCAGCAGGGGCAACCTGGAAATATAGTTTCACCTATGGTCCAGGGATTGCCGCACCACGCGAGAAGGGAGACTTCCGATATGGGGATCCTGGATATTTGATGTTACCCACTTGGTTTGGCGCTCTGGGTACGCATGCTGCCAAGACCAATAAAAAGGTGGCTGCCTTTGCTCTTGATGATGCCGATGGCAGAGCTTGGTATATGGTGTTTACAGGAGCAGCGGCAAAGGAGGGTTATGATTGTTACCGTGCTGGAGAACAATTTGGCATCTATCCTGAGGGAACTACCGACTTCACCCCCATCATAAAAGAGTGGATGAAATATGGTTGCGAAATACTGTGGGGTAACTGTCCCGGGCCTGATTTTGGAATATTATGGAAGCAGTGTCATGTTCTGGGATTTAAACCCAAACTGGTTTTCTCCACTCGAGCAGCAATGCATTACCGGGATATTTCCTCTTGGGGAGGTGACTTGCCAAATGGGGTGGGTGCAGAGGTTTATTGGGCCCCTACGATTAAAGATGCCAGGGGGATAGGTGACACAACCCCCCAGTCCTTAGCAGAAAGATGGTATAAAGCAAAAAAAGAGCCATTTACCCAGGGTGTGGGTTATCAATATCAGGCAGCCCAAGTTCTCTTTGATGCAATTGAGAGGGCTGGGACCCTTAACCCTGATGCGGTTCTTAAAGCCATCAGTGAAACCGATGTCATTACCCTGGGTGGGCGCTTCGTTTTTGAAAAAGGGACACAGTTTTATGCAATGCCATGTGCCCTTGCTCAGTGGCGAAAGACTGACAAACCATGGAAATGGGAGGCACCGGTTGTCTTTTCCTATAATAAAAACATGCCGGCGACAGCTGAATTCATATTTCCTATGCCATATGAATAAAATTAATTTCTTAAAATCTTATAGGGCTTGATCGAGAAATCGGATTCAAGCCCTTTTCCAATTTTACTCTTAAATTTATATTACCTTAATCCAGCGATAAAAGCGTCACCCTGAATTTATTTTCAGACTCTCACGAGGCCCTGAAACAGGTTCAGGATGGGAGAGAAATGATATTTTCACACAATTATTACTAGATTTAAGGATATACTTGTGATTTTGAAAATTATTTGAGATAATGTTCTCCATCAAGATGACCAAGAAAGGGGGGGAGAAAATGTCTGATCATACCTATTTAGATGTCTTCATTAAAGAAGAGGATCGTATGGCAAAGGAGATGTTTCGTAATTTTGTTGAAAAAGAGATCATGCCGGTTCGTCAGAAGATAGATGATGATAAAGAACATAAGATTGTAAGTAAAATTCTTCAGGGTCTGACAGATTTAGGGGTTCAAAGGGCAGCCTTTCCAAAAGAGTATGGAGGTGGGGGAAGCAAATCAATTGTTTCTGCGGCCATCATGCATGAGGAACTTGCACGAGGGGATAGTGGAGTGGCCACAGCCGCAACAGTCACAACATGGGCATTCCTTCCTGCAATCATTGCGGGTAATAAAACAGTCTTAGATCGTTTTGCACCTGAGTTCTGTGGGGATCAACTAAAGATGGGATGCTTTGCTATGACTGAGCCAGGTGGAGCTCACGGTGGAGGGGGGTGTGATATAGAAAATCCATCACTCCATGGTCAAAAGATTAGAACCTTTGCAAAATTGGAAGGGGAGGAATGGGTGGTCAATGGTCAAAAATCATGGGCCTCCAATTGTGGGGTGGCCGATGCTTATTGCGTGCTCTGTACCACTGATCCGAATTTGGGTGATGAAGGGATTGCCCTGATCTACATGCCCAAAGAAGTTAAAGGCCTCTCTTTTGGAAAATTTGAAAAGAAGGTTGGGATGGCAGGGGATCATAATTGTGATATGTTTATGGACAATGTAAGGGTGCCAAAGGGGTTTCGAGCCGCAGGACCAGGAGTGGATGCAGAATTAATGCACAACAATGTCATTGCAGCAAGAATCCTTACTGGAGCACTGGCAGTGGGAAATGCACAAGGGGCTTTTGAAACGGTATTAAAATTTACAGGGGAAAGGATTGTAGCAGATCGTCCAATTCGCCAGCATTCCATCTGCGCGGGGATCTTGGCCGATATGGCCATTGGTATTGAAACAGCCAGGAATTATTATCTGTCAGCAGCGTATATGTATGATCATCCAGAGACCTATGGTCCACCTATATCAAATTTTATGCTCTCCAGGGCAAGCATTGCAAAGGTTTATGCCGCTGATGTGGCTGTGATGGTAACCAATAAAGCCATGGAGCTGATGGGGTCTTATGGTTATGTGCGAGATTATGATGTGGAGAAATATTGGCGGGATTGTAAGATCATTCAGCTTTGGGAAGGGGGTGCTCAGTTAGGACGTTTCGACGTCTGCCGGGGTTATTATGATTGCAATTTGTAAATATATCAAAGGGAACCTGTTTATCTCTGAAAGCTGCTAAGAAAATAGGAATTGGGATCGTTTATAACTTTTCAATTTTTTTAAGATGAAGAAATTTTTTCAAGGGGGAAGAAACCAAAATGTTTTTTTATTACATTGAGAAAAGCATTTGCGAGAGGCGCGGGCGACATTTCTTTATTCCAGGCTATATCGATGCCAATCCTTATTTCACCCCCTATAACAGGAATGATCTTTAACCTATGAAGAGCTAATTCTTCTTTGACATTAGGGAGGAACATGAAGGCTATTCCCTTTTTCTGCCTGGCCAGTTCTTTGGCACACTCAACGTTATCCACTTCGGCACCGATCAAGGGGTTTAGATTTCTATTCCTGAAATGTTCCAAAATCCTCTCCCTGGCAATTGACCCTTCTGGCTGAAGAATGAGTGGATAGTTGATGAGGTCCTCCCATTTCACTTCTCTCTTTTTCACTAAGGGATAATCGGGATTGGCTACGAAGACCATTTGTTCCACCTGAGGGATGCGGAGGACTTGTAATCGATTATTGATTTCTCTCAACGTCCCAACAAGACA
>JBBIRT010000148.1:6666-7439 GCA_037441725.1 Deltaproteobacteria bacterium
TCACGAACAGCGACTTTTACAGATGGGTAAAGTTCTTTGAATTTATCTATGACAGGGGTAAAATAGAGCACTAGCGTAGAGGAAACGCCAATTTGGAGGTTGCTGAGTCTATAACTTTTAAGAAAATTCTCTGCCATAGTAACATGGTTAATAACTTCTTCTGCATAATCGAATAGCCGCTCACCCGCCTTCGTGAGATGAACCCTTTTTCTCTTAACATTAATGAGTTTAACATTAAACTTTGTTTCTAGGGCCTTAATCTGTTGTGTGACCGCTGGTTGGGTAATGAAAAGCTTCTCAGAAGCTGCACTAAAACTTTTCTCTTTGGCTACAAAATAAAACGAAATGAGTTGCTGAACGTTGATTTGGGGATTATTCATATTTGATATTTTATTCATTTTGATAGAAATGTCCAGTTCTTTATTAATTGTTTATAACGGCTACACATCCTTATTTTAAATGGATCCATACTATGCCCCTGCTTTATTCATGCAATGGAAAAACTTATGAATTCATAAGAAAATTTGTATTGTAATATTTTTATTAACCATGATAATAAACCATAAATTTCATCCTATTTCTTCTGTCTTAAAAATCACTTGAATATTTCTTGGGGTACAAATTTTATATAACTCCATTAAGAAGAGAATATTATTCGTTGATTTTAAGATCTTGACCCTATTTAAAGATGAGGAGGTATGAATGGTCCAAGATAAGCTGGTCTATTGGTTTGAGGAGGTGGGGAGAGAGCACAATGATATTGTGGGCAAGAA
>JBBIRT010000149.1:0-7372 GCA_037441725.1 Deltaproteobacteria bacterium
CACAGATATTATAACGGCCGGTCATACAGTTTCTACAGAAACCGCACCCTTTGTGTGGCTCTCCTGCCACTCGGTCCCCCTTTGAAAAACCAAAAGCCCCATGCCCCACCCTGACAATCGTTCCTGCCCATTCGGGTCCAATAATGGCAGGATAGCTTTTAGGCCAAAGCCCCTTGAAGGCCCCTTTGATAATCTTTGGATCTGTTCCACAAATGGCCACTGCCTCTACTTTTGCAAGGACCTCTCCTGGCCCTGGCTCGGGAACATCCACCTCCCTCAATTCAAATGCATCTATCCCTGTCAAAATAAGAGCGTTCATCTTATCTGGAATATCCGACATTCCTTTCCTCCTTTTTAGAGTTCCATGCCCTTCTTTTCTGTGAGTTCAAGGCGTTTAATAATCTGATTTGCTGATAGACCATACTTTTCATAGAGGTCAGCCGCACTCCCGGATTCAGCAAAACCAGATAGGGCAATGGATTGAAACCTGACCCTTAGATTCTTCTTATAAATTACATTAAGGACTTCATCTTTGAGTCCACCATTCTCAAAATGATCCTGAAGCGTACATAGATACCCTGTCTCTAAGGCAGCTGCTTCGATGATGGACTCATCCACGGGTCTGATGGTAGGCATATCAATGACACCAACCCTTTCTTTTACCCTTTGAGCTACCAGAAGAGCTTGGATGATGATCGGTCCGGAGCAAATAAACGTGATGTCCTTTCCATCTCTGATTTTATACCCCTTCCCGATCTCAAAATCCTGCCTTGGGGTCACTCCATAACGATTGTTTTCGCTGTAAATCAGATCGGTGGGATTTCGACCCACTCTGAAATAGAGAGGTCCTTCATATTGAAGTGCCTTTTCAATGAGGCTATCTGCCTGGATGGCATCTGAAGGTTCAATCACCATGAGGTGAGGGAGGATTCGCATGGCTCCAATATCTTCGATTGACTGATGACTGACCCCATACTCCCCAAGGGCAATCCCGGTATGGCTTCCAATGATCTTTACATTGAGTCTGGGATATGAAATATCCTGTCTGACCATCTCCCATGCCCGGCCTGTTGAAAATATTCCAAAGCTATTTACCACAGGGATCTTTCCGCAGCTTGCCATCCCTGCTCCCATACTCATCATGTTGGCCTCTTGAACTCCCACATTGATTGACCTTCTGTCAATCAAAGAGTCTGCCTTTTCAGGATAGCGTTCAATAAACTTGGTCGTCCCGCATGGGCCTGCCAGATCTGCATTAAAAACAAAAATCTTTCTAAATTCACCGAGACGGGCTAACCCATTTCCATAACCAATTCGAGTAGCCGTAGGTTCATTGTAGAGCTGAGGAGGATTTTTCTTTACAATCTCTTTGAAATCTTGTTGATCTTCTTTAGATTCTGTTTTGATCCGTGGTTTCATTTTGATCTGATAAGGTTTCTGCGAAGCAATCTTTCTTTCCAGGATCTCGATCTTAGAGAGAAAGTCCCTCTCAGCCCTCTGATATTCTTCCAGGGTGAGGGGAAGGGCATGGTACTGATAAACATTCTCAATCTCTGGAATACCCTTGCCTTTGATGGTATTGGCCACGACCATTAGAGGTTTATCCACTTGCCCCCGTGTCTTTTTAAAATAGTTCAGGACATCGATGATGGCATAGAAATCATGCCCACTGATGACCTTAACATCCCAGTTAAAGGCCTTTAACTTTTCATCCAGCGGCTCTAACGAATTGATCTGATCCACCGATCCATCTACCTGAAGGCGATTGTAATCGATAAACCCGCAAATGTTATCCAGCCTCTTATTGGGGATGGTCAAACAGGCCTCCCAGGTCATTCCCTCCTGAAACTCTCCGTCACTGAGGATGACAAAGACGTTGTAATCATACCCATAAACTTTAGCATGAAGAGCCATTCCAGCGCCTATAGAAAGTCCGTGGCCTAAGGAGCCTGTACTAAAATCCACTCCCCTCGTCCCATGTTCTGTTTTCTTTCCATTGTCATTGAAGACTCGATACATGGCAGGATGGCCTTCAAGAGGAGAGTCAATTTTACGATAAATCTTTAAAAGATCCTCGCTGAAGAAACCTGCCTGGGCAAGGGTGGCATAGAGTGCTGGGGCAGCATGACCTTTACTCAACACGACCCGGTCACGATCATCCCAGAGGGGGTCAGAAGGATCGTAGCGCAAAATATTCTCCCAAAGGTCGGTTTGAGGGTCATATATTCGACCGAAGTAAAGGACAGTTAAAATATCGACAATGGAGAGGGATCCGCCAGGATGCCCAACCTTTGATTTGGTGATATTTTCGATGGCATTCTTTCTGATTTTCGTGGCTAATAATTCTAACCGGTCAATCTCTCCTATCTGGTCAAGATACTTTCTTTGTAACATGACCCCTTAGGCTCCTCTACTCTTAATTTCGATTAATAGGGTCCAATCCTTGGTAGGGAATAGACGGATTTCCAACCCGGGCTTCCTGGTTCTTTAAGATAAGGCTCCATCTCTTTATTCGTACGGAAGGTTGTTTTTTCTGGCTCTGGGACCTCCCCTGCTGGCCAGGTGTTAAGGATCTCATTTTGGAGTAAAACAAGATACTCACAGATGGCAACGACAGGACGCTTTGCCTTCTCCTTTGATGCCAGGGTGGCCTTTCCCACAACCCCTTCAGGAGTGGCCACGAGTTCAAGAGGGCTATCCCCTGCCCTTGCCTTATAAGTATTGGGCCGGTATAAGTCCTCGACGGACTTATCAATATGGCCATCAGGAAGGTATTTAAAATCTTCCATCAGGCCTGTATCCACTGCATATTTCATCTCCACCATCTCTGGAAAAAGGAGAAGCCCCAGAGAGGTTTCAGGCTCATCTGCATGGACAAATCGTGTGGAAAACTGACCCCCGAACGCTTCGATCTCAAAAAATTCACGGACAGCCCTGTGCCATTCGAGGGCAAGATAGAAGCCTGGAAGTTGATAGGTATTCAGAAATCTTTTAATCGCCTTTTCAATCTCATTCTGCTGAGCATGGTTGTTGATCCAAATCTGCTTTCTAAACCCATCATTCCAAAGTCCATACATGATATGCATGATGGTCTGCTCGAAAGCATCATCACTAACCATCACGGTTCCAAACATCCCCTGATGCCATGGGGGATGGACACCGTAATTGATCGGATAGGCAATATTGATGGGGGCGCCCATCTTCTTTGTCTTTCTACGAACGGCTTCAGCAATTCGAGTGACCAAAAGGATATCGAAACCGCTTACAGTATGCTGCCCATGATTCTCGGTCGAGCCGACAGGCACTATAACAATATCATTCTTTCTTCGATTTTCAACCAGCTCTTTTCGGATGGTATTTTGAATATAAGAACCTGGCTTTTCAATCTCCCCCGGAGAAGGAATCCCATACTCCACAAGCATCGTATCAATCTCTTTATCGGTCATCTGGGAGATCCTCTGTTTCAACCTTCCCACGGATGTGTCTTCAAAAAAAGGGGTTCGAATTGGTATCTTTTCCATTTTTAGCCTCCTGTCTTAAATGCTTTCTGGTTCCCTTATTTAATTGAAAAGACCCAGGGAATTGAATTTACCCAGACCGCCAAAGCCCTTTTCTTCCCTGGATTCGATATACGATGAGGAGCAGACGAACGGAGTGTGATCGTGTCGCCTGGTTTCATCCTAAAGACTTTACCATTGACCTCCACTTCGAGTTCCCCTTCGAGTAAAAGCCCGCATTCCTCCCCTTCATGGGTATAGGGTTGCCTACCGGTAGAGGTGCCTGGAGGCCATTGGTTTAAAATAAATTCAAAAGGAACGTGTACATTCCTTGTTAAGAGTTGAAATTGGACCCCCCCTTCGGTCGTCAAAGTCTTTCTCTCTCTTTGATTCATTAAGAAAGAAGATGATTCTTCAAGGTTTGAAGCATCAACGACGAGTTGAGCAAGGGTGGTCTCCAAGGCATCCCCAATCGATTTCAACGTGCTGAAAGAGGGATTGATGATCCCCCTCTCAATTTGAGAGAGGAGGCTGGAAGAACATCGACATCGCCTAGCGACTTCGTTGAGGGTCAACCCCTTCTGCTTTCTGAGATCTCTAATCCTAATCCCGAGGCCATGTGAAACCTTTGACATATTTTATTTTCACTTAATGAATTTAAGATATACTAAATATTCTAAAAAGTCAAATCTCTCTCGATTTATTCCTTTCTAAATACCATTTCTTCCTACTCTTCCCATGATTTCGTACGATCGGTGAAGAGTTTAATATTGGATGAAAAAGAAGAGGCCTCTTTCAAACCCAAAAGGAGGCCTCTCTATAAAACTACTTTTTAATGGGAACAGTCTTTCCTGCTGTTGGGATCTGGGGATGTTCTTTATTATAGGTGATGATGATTTCCCATGGCCATTTCTTTCCCTTCACCCACTGCCCTCCTACCAGAGGTGTTTTTGAATAATTCTTCTCATTATATTTAATCGGCCCCACTATCGTATTCATATTGGTTGCAGCAATGGCTTGACGAATCTTCTCCTTATCTAAGGTTTGGGCTCTCTTCAAGACGTCTGCCACAATTTCAAAGGCCGCATATTTATATCCCAGAGGTTGAGTCCACTGCTTCCCTGTCTTGGCTGTCCATTCATCGCAAAGCTGTTTAGCGGTTTTCCCAGAAAGAGAGGATTTAAAGGGATGGCTGGGGCTCCACCAGATTTCTGAGGTGAGACCATTGGGAAGGTTTCCTCCAAGAGCCTCTACGGCAGAGGGGAAGAGGATCGCTTTACCAATCGTAACGACTTTGGGGACGAATCCCTGTTGATGGCACTGCCTCCATGCATTGGCCCAGTCAGGAGGAATCAGATTGCCGAGGATAATCTCCACGTTCTCTTTCTTCCATGCCGAGATAAAAGTCCCGAAATCCTGCAGTCCATATGGAAATCTCCCCATATCAATGACCTTATATCCCCTCGTGGGTAATACTTCATGAAACACTTTCGACCAGGAGACGCCGTCAGGATCGTTCCCCATTAGCAATCCCACAATCTTATTGGTAGGGACCTGATCCCACATCCCGATATAAACAGGAACAATATCCTCCTTCACAGACCAGAAGGCATGGAAAGACCATTTGTAAGGACCACCCTCCAGCCAAGGTTCAAGAGGGGCATCCAAGGCCACACAGGGGACCTGATATCGCTCACACATACTGGTCACAGGATTCACGGTGTCGGGGGTATGAAGGGCAACCATGATATCAATCTTATCATTTAAAATCAGTTTGGAAGCCACATCAGCAGCCTTGGTGGGATCACTGGCCGTATCAACTAATTTCAACTTGAGAGGAAGTTTTTTCCCTGCCTCCTTGATAAAAATGCCTCCCTGTTTGTTGATCTCTTCTATGGCAAGCTCATCGGCCCAAGGAGAAGCCTCCCCAAAGGAAGCAATGGGACCTGTGGATGGGTTGGGATGACCAATCAGAATATAATCCCTCTTTTCTGCCTGAACCGATCCGGTTAAGGCAAAGCATCCTATGGTCATTGTAAAAATGATTCCCCAAAAGACCATCCCCCATAACGATTTTCGAATGTCTATTTTTTTCATAATAACCAGCCTCCTTTCTTTATTAGAATATGAATGAATCTGGTTCTAATATATCAAATCGAATTGGCTTGTCAATAAAAAAATTTCATTATTTGTTAAATCTTAAAAAAATAATTAATTTTGCTTAAATCGTTCCTGCCAGAGTTAGAAGGGATAGGACTGCGGAGGGATGTCCACCCTCTGCAAAATCTACCTTCACCAGATCGGGCAAACCATCATCCCTGACGGATCATTAAGTTTCCCCCTTCAATGAGAGATTACGAATTTGTCCTCCACCATTGACAACACAGGAGGAATACGACATAAGGAATGCAGGATGAGAAACTATCAGGAACTCGCAAAGGGCCGTTCAAATCTTTATGATCTTCTCTCCTCTGTTTATATCCATATTCCTCAAAAAGAAATCCTCTCCCTTGATTGGGATATCGTTCCTTCAATCTTTAGAGCTCCTCAAGAGGGAACTGAAAAGTTTATTCAAAAAATGGAAAAGGGGTTAAACCTCATCCATCACTTCTTGCGAAAAGATAACCCATCTGATGTTGAACGGATAAAACAACTCTCAATAGACTGGGCACGTCTCTTCAGGGGAGTGGATCCCAGAGGACCCCTTCCTCCTTATGAATCCCTATTTCGTACCGGAAATTTACAGGACAAACCCGCGCAGGAAGTCAATCGTCTCTTTTCAGCAATGGGGATTCGAATCCCGGAGGAGTGGCACCAACCATCAGATTATATTGGTGTTGAACTGGATTTCATGCGTCTGCTCTGTTCGAAAGAACAGGAGGCCTGGCAACATAATCATCTCCAACAAATCCATGAGATCTCTAAAATTGAAAAGTCTTTTCTTGAGGATCACCTCATCCTGTGGGTTCCTCTCTTTTGTCAAGAGATGGCCCAAAAGGCCCGGGAAGATTTTTTTAAAGGCATCGCCCAGTTGACGGAAGGGTTTGTAAGATATGATCGGATATGGGTGGCCACTCTCTTCTCCATCACTCAGGACGGGGAGAAATTGGGATGAAGACCCCTTCTGTATGAATAGGTTCTTTGACCGCTCCTGAAACGATGACATAACGGATATAGACTCCACCCATTAACCCGCAGAGGCTTGCCACCACCATGGCCAAAAACTTCTCCCTCCACATCATCTCGAAGAGGAAGGGAATGAATAGACCGATTAAAATCACTCCTATCCAAAAGGGTATGGAAAGGTCGCCTTTCAGTAGTCTTTGGGCTGAGGCTCTCGCGGCAGTGACCTCATGCATTCCATGGAGGTAAAGGAAAATGATTAAGGCCTCGAACAAGATCACCAGAACATCAAATTGGGTCAAGAGGGTAATCCCTTGAGGGTTTGAAGAACCTGAAACCAGAAGGGTGAGGAGGATAGCCAAGAGACCAGTGGAAAGGCCTGAAACAAGAAAGAGGAGGGGAAGGATTGGAGTTGACCAGAATGGAATGGATCGGGTGGTATCAAAAAGGAAGCCTGTATAGATCAAGGTGAGAACACCAAAAATTCCATGAATCGTGTTCAATACAAGATGGAGAGTAGGATGCTCCTTTAACCACTGAAAAGGCCATAGATAGGTTCCAAATTGAAATGCTCCAAAGATGATGAATAGGGTGAGAATAAAAGTTCCCCTTGAGATCCATGCTTTATCGTGTTTGGAGATTGCACGATAAGCAACCCTGGGACGACCGAGATCAGATAAAAGGAGGAGGGAGCCAATGAGAACGAGAGGGGCCCCGAGGATCATCCCTGCGAGGATGACCTCCTCAGATTC
>JBBIRT010000150.1:0-7256 GCA_037441725.1 Deltaproteobacteria bacterium
GCCATCAGCTTGAGGAGTATAAAAGTCAGAGAGGAGTTCAGACGGCTGAGTTCGGATCAAGGGATATGGTTTATCTCTTAGCTCTGAGATCTCTTAACCGTTATGTTCCCATCCTTTTCCATTTCACTGAAACCCAACAGGTTCATCCATGGGTGGTTTATGGAGTCCTTCGACAAATGGTTGGGGAGCTCTCCTCTTTCTCGGAAAGGGTAAACGTGATGGGGGAATTGGCAGATGGGACTCAGGTTCTTCCCAATTATGATCATCGCAACCTTTGGGAATGTTTTTCGTCTGCTCAATCCCTGATCACCCAACTCTTGGATGAGATCACGGCAGGCCCTGAATATGTGATCCGTCTTATCTATGATGGCACATATTTTGCGGCTGATTTGAAGCCGGCCATCTTTGAAGGCCGGAATCGTTTCTACCTCGTACTCAAAACCGAAGAAGATCCTAAATTCGTACTCCAATCTTTGGGGACGGTGGCCAAATTGAGTGCCCGGGAATCGCTTCCCATTCTGATTGCCCGCGCCCTTCCCGGGATTGGGTTGGAACATCTGACTGTTCCACCCCAGGAGTTACCACGGAGAGCCCGCTGCCTCTATTTTGCAGTCGATCATCATAGTGATCAATGGGTACAGGTCCAGAGAGGTCATAATATTGCCCTCTACTGGGATAATGCCCCTGAAGACTTAGAGGTCGAATTGATGGTAGTGGGGAGATAAATTTAAACAGGAGTTCCTTATGCATCTCACAGATTGTTTTATCGATTTAGTCGCTTATGTCACCTATTTTTTAAAAACCGTGGCCATGAAACAACCCCCTTATGAACAGGTCAAGGCAGATGTCCTACGGCTTCTCAACCAGAGTGAAACAGCTTTTAGAAGGGGCCTGGTTTCTCAAGAGGATTATGATCAGGCTCGCTTTGCCATCTGTGCCTGGGTGGATGAAGCGATTCTCAATTCATCATGGAATCAGAAGGGTCAATGGCAGAGAGAACAGCTTCAACGCATTTATTACCAGACCACGGATGCAGGAGAAGAATTCTTTGAGAAACTTAACACTCTGGGGCTCCATCAGAGAGAGGCGAGAGAGGTCTATTATCTCTGTTTGGCATTAGGGTTTATGGGTCGTTATTGCAATAAGGGAGATGAATACCTCCTGGAGCAGTTAAAGACTTCTAACTTGAAGCTCCTTCTCGGGAGTTCTATGGGCCTTCCTTCGCTCGAAAGGACAGAGCTCTTTCCTGAAGCCCAACCCATAGAATCTTATGAGGTTGGGCCCCGAAAGCAAAGATTCCGTTTTTCCTTATTCACGGGGATCTGTTTGATTGTACCTATAGTCCTCTTTGGGTTGTTATTTTTGATCTATCAATTTTCCCTCAGCGGGATAGGAGAAAATTTCTTAAGGACGGTGCCATAAATGAAAGATAATTTTCTTAAGATCTTAAAGGTTGCCCTTATCATATTAGCCATCCTCTTAGTCATCTTCCTCGTTTTTGGAATCGTCTTGAGTCTCGATTGGCCTCTGTGGATGGGGATCTTCCTTTTATTGATCCTTGCCGGCTTGGGAATCGGATTTCTTTTCTTACGAAAGATTATGCTGAGGAGAAGGGAGCAACGTTTTGTTCAACAGGTCATTGAGCAAGATGAGGCCCAATTGAAGGCCCTGACCGGGAAGGAGAGGGATGAGTTAAAAGATCTCCAGGATCGCTGGAAAGAGGCCATTGAAGCCCTCAGGCGTTCCCATCTCAGAAAGTATGGAAATCCCCTCTATGTCCTTCCCTGGTATCTGGTGATGGGAGAAAGTGGATCTGGAAAGACAACCGCCATCCAGAGTGCAAAGCTCTCCTCCCCTTTTGTCGAGGTGAAGCGGACATCTGGAATTTCTGGGACCCGTAACTGTGATTGGTGGTTCTTTGAACAGGCCATTATCATTGATACCGCCGGAAGGTATGCCATCCCAGTGGATGAGGGCCGTGACAAAGAGGAATGGCAGAGGTTTTTAAACCTCTTGATCAAATACAGGAAGAAGGAACCCATCCATGGCCTCATTGTTACCCTTGCAGCCAATAAGCTTCTCGAGGCTCCCCCAGATGTTTTGGAGGAAGATGGTCGAAACATTCGGCGTAGAATCGATGAGCTCATGCGGGTTCTTGGAGTAAAATTTCCTGTCTATGTCCTGGTTACCAAATGTGACCTGGTCCAGGGGATGACCCGTTTCTGCGACTTTTTACCCGAAAAGAGTCTCGATCAACCCATGGGGGTGACTAACCAAGATCTAACGAAGGATGTCTCCTCATTCTTAGAGCAGGCAATCGCTTCCCTTGGAGAACGGTTGAGAAATTTACGGATCCTGCTCTTGCATCAACCTGAATCCAAGGGGATTGATCCCAGCTTCCTTCTCTTTCCTGAAGAGTTTGAGAATCTTAAACGAGGACTTGAACCCTTTATTAAGACCGCATTTAAAGAGAATCCATATCAGGAGACTCCGATTCTCAGAGGTATCTTCTTCAGCAGTGGCAGGCAGGAGGGAACTCCCTACTCTCACTTCTTAAAGGCTTTGGGACTGATTGGAGAAAAAGAGGTCCTTCCTGGAACCAGCAAGGGCTTATTCCTCCATGACTTCTTTGCCAAAATTCTTCCCAAAGATCGGGGTCTCTTTGCTCCCACCAAACGAGCCATGGAGTGGAGAATCCTCACAAGGAACTTGGGATTGACCTCATGGGTGGTCTTAGGCATTGCCTTCTGCGGTCTTCTCAGTTTTTCCTTTTTTAATAATCTCAGGGCCATCCGGGAGACTTCTCATGAGTTTGCCAAGCCAATGGTTCTAAAGGGAGAGGTGCTTCAAGATTTAATGACCATGGATCGTTTCCAGCAAGCGATTCTGAAGGTGGAGGCAAAAAATCACAACTGGTGGGTCCCTCGATTTGGGTTGACCGAAAGTTTAAAGGTTGAAAATGGGCTGAAAGAAAAATATTGTAAACAGTTTCAGAATGTCTTTCTAACCTCTTTTGATAAACAGATGGCTGGATCGATGGTCACTCTCTCTCCCAGTACCTCAGATGAGATCATGGCCCAATATATTACCCATCTCGTGAGGAGGATTAATCTCCTCAGGGCAAGGCTTGAAGGCCAATCCCTACAAACCCTTCAAACCTTTCCGCAGCCGTCGTATGATCCCATGATGTTTGCCGGAGGTCAAACCACGTCACCCGACCTCAAGAAGAAATTCGGTCAACTCTATCTCTACTATTTAGTCTGGCGTTCTGAGACAGGTGAGATCAGCAAAGAGATTGATGTGCTTCAGGCATGGTTGAAGGATCTTCTCGTTCAAAAAAGGAACAACCTTCACTGGCTGGTGGTTTGGGCCGATCGACAGGGCCTTGTCCCTTCCATCAAACTTGAAGATTTTTGGGGGGGAAGTTCGTCCCTTCCGGGGGAAAAGATGATTACTCCTTCTTTCACCCGTAAGGGGAAAGACCTGATTGATGCTTTCGTCAAAGAGCTTGAAACAGCCTTTCCTGAGCCAGCTCTTTTAACTGATAAAAAGGTAGAATTTGAGAAATGGTATCGTCAAGCCTGTCTGGAGCTC
The DNA here is from genome assembly GCA_037441725.1 of Deltaproteobacteria bacterium. Lineage (GTDB taxonomy): Bacteria > Desulfobacterota > BSN033 > BSN033 > UBA1163 > JBBIRT01. The sequence goes on from JBBIRT010000150.1 coordinate 3,595, forward strand.
TGGCAGGGCTTTGGGACCATTTTCCCCAAAGGGGTTGAAAGACTGAGGGGACAGAAAGAATGGCAATCCATGGCCACTAAGGTCGCAACCGATCAAGGACCCTACTTTGCCTTTATCAATAGGATGGCTTTGGAACTTGAACCTTATATAAAAGAGGGAGGGATCCCTTCTTGGCTTCAACAGGTCTATCTGTTTCAAACCGTGAAGACCCTTAGCAAGACAGGGGCTGGAGGAGGGATCATTGGTAAAGCGACGGAGGGGGGAAAGAAACTTCTCGGATCGATTGAAAAGAGGATTGGGAAAGAGATAGGGGAAGAGGGGTTAGATTCCCAGTTGGTTGCGGCTAAGGCCTATCAGGAATATCAAAATGCCCTCACGGCATTGGATCCCATCTCTACTTCCAGAAATCAGGCTTTTCAGATGGTCTCACAGGCCTTTAGTGAAGATCCTGCCACCAGTAAATCTCCCTTCTTCATGGCCTATGGAGCCGCTTCCCGACTGAAGGCAAATTTAGGGGGAGGAAGACCGCTGGATGAAATGATTTGGAGGCTCCTGATTGGTCCTCTTGAATACCTATGGAGCTTTGCCCGGGCCGAAACGGCCTGTTCCTTGCAGAGTCAATGGGAGCAAACGGTCTTAGCTGAAACCCAAGGAGCTACGGGGGCTCAAGCCATTCAGCTTCTCTTGGGCACAGATGGCCTGGTCTGGAAATTTTTAAAGGGACCTGCTTCGCCTTTTATCACCAGGAGTCTTCAAAGAGGTTATTATCCCAAGGAGGTTTTGGGAGGAAGCTTACCTTTTGAGAGCCCATTTTTTACTTTTTTAACCAAGGGAGCACAGGCTCAAGCCTCTGCCATGACAAAACAGAGTTATCATATTGGGATCAAGGGTCTTCCAACAGATGCCAATCCTGATGCTCGGGTCAAACCCCACAGCACTCGTTTGGAACTCCAATGTGCGACGGGGAATCAGAGCCTCATCAACCTCAATTACCCAGTCAGTAAGACGTTTACTTGGTCACCTGAGACCTGTGGGGAGGTGATCTTCCAGATTGAGGTGGGAGATATTGTCCTTACGAAGAGATACACAGGGAATCAAGGCTTCCCTGAATTTCTCCAAGATTTTCCTGGAGGACGTCGAACCTTCTCTCCAAGTGAATTTCCTAATGAGAAGGCTGCATTGGATCGAATGGGAATTAAATTCATCAAAGTGAATTATCAATTCAGTGGAGAACAGCAGGTGCTGGGACAGGTGAGAGCACTTCCGGGACAGGCACCAAGGAATATTGTCAGGTGCTGGGAATAATCGGAACGAAGAAAAATTGGAATTGGGCGGCTTTTGGGAAACATCCCGTGGCGAAAGATTATTTTAGCGTTGGATGGGAATCACCCTTGATCCATGGACTCTCTGATTGGGTGAGGAATGGGTATCAGAGTTTCATTTCAGAGAAACATTTTTCATCCGAACACATTTCATGGAGGTTCTGGACCAAGGGGAGCCAGAGGGAGGGCATTGCTTGTGGGGTCCTTAGGGATAGCAGCGATCAAGTTGGTCGACCTTATCCCCTTTTAATCATCGGCTTGGGTCCTCTCGAGGAGTGGGAAGATCATTGGGATCTGATCCCTTTTGCTTGTGAGAAGATTTGGGATCGAATAGAATACCTCGCTGCCCAGAGGTACAGCGATTTTAAGATCTTTGAATCTGAGATCAGTAAGATTGGATCCCCCCTTCCTGATTGGAAGGAGTTTATTGACATAAGAGAGGGGATGATTGCTCGGAATCTTGAGGGTTTTAAAAAACCATCCAGCCTTTCTTCAGAAAAGCCAGAAATCTTTATTCCTCTTGAGCAGGAAGGTCTGAATGACCAATTGATGTGGGTTGCTTTATGGCATCGATGGATCAAGAGTGAGGCAAAGGATCCTCCTAATGCCCTTTTCATAGGAGGCAATTTAGAAAAGACTTACCTGGCTGTGTTTAGGAGAGCAATTCTACCCCAAGATTTCGTCCACCTGTGGTCCATGAGATCAACCCCTCCGTCAACTGAGTAAGAGGGAGGCCTTATCATGGAGGTTGGGATTTTCTATGGAATTAGAGACCTTAGGTAAAACACCCATTCGAGAGGATCAACCTGCAGGATCAGATATCCGCTATGATCCAAGTTTTGAGGAACTTCAGGCCGAGGTGGGAAAACTCTCTTCTCCCTCAAGTGCAGGTTCAATCGATTGGGGAAAGATTGTCAAGCTCTCATCAGAGATTTTGGCTCAGAAGTCAAAAGATCTCTTGGCGGCAAGCTATTTAGCCGTGGCCTTGATCTATACCCAGAAGATGGTTGGATTTGATATGGGATTGAAGGTCTATCTCGACCTTTTAGAGAATTTCTGGGAAAATCTTTACCCTGCTAAAAGCAGGATGAGGGCCCGAGGGAGTGCAATCGAATGGTGGGTTGAGAAGACCGAGGCAGCGCTTGCTCCCTTTGAGGGGACTTCTCTTTCAGAGGATCAACTCCAGTCAATCAAGGAGCGCTTAGAGAAGATTGAGACCTTCATCCGAGAGAATCTTGAAGAACCTCCAGCCTTTGGTCCTGTATGGGAACGATTGGAATCCTTTTCACCCCCTCCTGCGCCAGAACCTGAAAAGCCAAGGGAGCCCATCCCTCCAACTCCTGTAAAAGAGACCCCTCCGGTTTCAAAACCTCCTGAGACCCCAGAGGTGATTGCCTCTCCTCAAGACGCCCAAAGGGTACTCCATCAGGTTCTCCAAAAGATTCGAAATGTGGCCACTTTTTATTGGCAGGAAAATCTCTCAAACCCACAGGCTTACCGATTGAACAGGATTTCTCTATGGTCCACGATCGAAACCCTACCCCCCTCAGAGGATGGGAAAACAAAAATTCCAGCCCCTCCGGATCAGATCAGAAATATCTTGAATGATTTGAGAGAGAAGAGGGATTACGAGAATCTCTTGAAATCGGCAGAGTCGAGGCTTTCGCAGTTTATCTTTTGGATCGACCTGAACCATTTGGTGTCAGAGGCCTTCACCTCCTTAGGTGAAAAATACCATGAAGCCCAAGAGGCTGTCCATCAAGAAACCGCATTTTTAATCCAACGCCTTCCAGGATTAGAGAATCTCTCTTTTTCAAATGGGACCCCTTTTGCAGATGCCTCCACTAAACAGTGGCTGAGGGAGATCAGTTTTAAGGCCAGCTCCCCCATATTAGAGCCTAATCCTTCGGTGGTTGTTCAGAAAGGAGGAGAAGAGGATCCAATTGAGAAGGAGATGGAGGAGGCCCAAAATCTGATCAAGAAAGGAAGGCTCATTGAGGCCGTGGATCGAATTCAACAAAGATTGCAAAACACTAAATCTCAAAGGGAGAGGTTACTCTGGAGATTGGCCTTATCCCAGTTACTTCTTAACACCAAGCAAGCGAAGCTCTTTCTTCCATATCTTGAAGAGATACTGAAGGCCATAGACCATTATCGATTAGAAGAATATGATCCTGAATTGGCCTTAAGGGGTCTCAAGCTGATTTGGCTTGGAGTAAGTACTCAGGCGGATCAGGCCTCAAAGGAGAAAGCCATGAATATATTGAATCGAATGGCCAAGCTCGATCTGACAGAAGTGATCCGATTAGGAAAAATTTAATCCAACATTCCATAAGAATG
>JBBIRT010000151.1:0-7252 GCA_037441725.1 Deltaproteobacteria bacterium
GGAAGATTAGGGAAAGGGTGGATCTGGCAGTTGAGATCGCCGATATCACAGTGGATCAGGATCATGGGAAATGTCTCATCCGAGTAGTGGTCTTTAAACAGGAATAGTTGAAAGAAGGTGACTATCGAATGTTAAAAAAGGTGATCAATCCTAAAACTATTCATCGGCCCTTTGGCTATGCTCATGCCATTCAAATTGATAATACCCTCTATATCTCAGGGCAGATCCCTTTGGATCAGGAGATGAACATCGTTGGGAAAAACAACATGGCAGCTCAGACCGAGCAGGTCTATGAAAACTTAAAGAGGGTCCTTGAGGAGGCTGGAGGCTCGATGAATAATATCGTCATGTTGAATATCTATTGTACAGATATTGAGGCCTATGATCGAGAGCCCCGACCCCTGAGGAAAAAATATTTTGGAGATTATTACCCCGCTACCACCGCAGTAGAGGTCAAACGCCTTTATCGTCCTGAGTTCATGATCGAAGTGGAGGCCGTAGCGGTGCTTGAAAATTAGTAAACGTCCAAAGGAAATGACCTCGATGCCTGTTTCCTGTTTTGGATACGACGAAGGTTTTTCAAGTGACAAGACGTCTCCAGGTGAACGAATTTAACCTGCCAGATACCTTAGAATGTGGGCAATTTTTTCGATTTACTAAACTTCTCGACACCTATCTCATTCAATCTTCGGATAAAATTTTTTCAATCTATCAAAAAGGGAGAACCCTTTATTATGACGGAGTCGACGAACTATTTCTGATTCGATTTTTTAGATTGGATGAAGATCTCAATTCCATTCTTAGAGAAATCGATCGAGATCCGATCATCCATCAGGCCATCCAAAGATATCGAGGGATGAGGTTGATCAGACAGGATCCTTGGGAATGCCTCCTCTCTTTTCTTTGTTCCTCTGCCAAGGCTATTTCGCATATACGCTTCCTCCTTGAAATCCTTTGCAAATCGTTTGGGAAGAAAATATGCTGGAGAAATTATATCGGATATGGATTTCCAGAATCGGGTTGGATCCAACCCTCCCTACAATGGGAGACGATTAAGGCAGGCTTCAGAACCGCTTATCTGATAAAAACATCTCAACAGGTGAATCAGGCCTATCTCCTCTCTTTAAGAGGGTTACCTTATCAGGAAGCAAGGAGACAACTGATGAGACTTTCTGGGGTTGGAAAGAAGGTGGCAGATTGCATCCTCCTCTATTCCTTAGATTTTCTTGAAGCCTTCCCCATGGATACCTGGATTAAAAGGGGCCTCCAGAAGATGTATTTTAAAGGTGAAAAGGTTGGAGAAAGATCCATGGAAGAATTAGTATCCCACCATTTTGGTCCTTATGCTGGTTATGCGCAACTCTACCTTTACCATTTCTGGAGAAACCATCCCATAGAGGGAGATCTTCCTCTTCTATCTCCCAAATGATCCAATCAATCCCAGCGTAAGCTAATCCTTATAGGGCTCCGGGGGCGGAGGTTGGAAGATATTTATTCGATAACGATTGTATGGCATATGGTAGGTGCTCGGTTTATCAGGAGGAAACTCTGAATGACCTGCTGTAATGCTTGCCCCTTGGGGTTCTTCGATCCAGCCCTTTTCATAAGGAGTCATATACGTGAGTCGATAGGCAAGCTTTAAGAATTTCCATTTCCCGTCCTCTTTTACATATTCCATATCATATTTCCCTAAACACCAAAAGGCGGTCAATTTCTCATTTAGCCTCAATGAGACACTTCCATGGGAATGCCATAATCCCTTTGCCCTTGTCCCTTTCTTATTGATTTCAATGATGGGATTAACGGTCATATGGATTCCCAAAAAGCCTGGAACCCTATGCCTCTTTTCACTCAGAATTCCACAAAAGATCTTTTTTACTCCCTCAAGCCCTTCATAGACACCGCTGTCTTCTATTTCAACGCTGACTCCAGGAGTTTTCTTGGCGAATAGATCGACAATTTCAGAGCGTTTCATCACGTGATAGAGATGGGAGTAGGTGGACATCAGTTGGCATATCTCGATATAATCCTTAACACGACCATATTCAGCCAATTGGTTCTTTAATTGAACGACCTCAACTTCCAATTCTTTTAAGGTTTTTGCCATTGTCACCCTCCTTTTTGAAAATAAAATTTCAGAATGAAATATCCCCCCACCTAAATCATTCGAGACGATCCAGGGGGTATAAGGCCCAATTCTTTTTGAACTTGTTTGACAAATTCCATTCCATTGGGTTCATAGGCCGGGAGAACCCATGGCATCTCCATCAATACTTGTAACATGGAATTTAATAAGTCAAAGGGAATGGATATCAGTTGCTGGCCTTCAGGGAAAAGTTTCCTTCTTTTCATTCCATGGCCAAGGCCAGTCAAGATATAGTTCAACTCTCCGGTGAGATAAGGGTAAATATAAATCCATGCACACCCAATGGCAGGAGTAGATTTGCTCACCCACATTTTACCTGTTTTATAACTCATGGATCTCAATAAGATTTCAGTTTGATTGGTTTTGGACATGACGATTAAAACATCCGGTTCAAAAGAGAGTTTATCTAACGGTGAAAAGGCAATATAGTTGACCACCCCTTTGCCTATCTTTGGGACATGGTGATAAAGCCTACTGGCAGATCGTACGTCATAAAATATTTTTAACTTTGATCCAAATTCACCACTGATATAAGGCTCAGGGGCTTCGGCCTGGCCTAACACATAAAGACCTGCCTCACAGAGATGATTCTCTCTATCGGCATAGAAGGAATGGCCTTCCTGCGATTTCTTAAGCATTTCACAGAGGGCCATGGGTTCATCAAGTCTCTCGATCCCGTCAGGTTTCTTTGGTAAAAATTTAACCCCCACAGGGGGGATCTCGAAATCAAATTTTTCCAAGATAGCATAATCCTTTTTATTCAATGTCATATTTACCTCCTGTTTTGATTGAGCTTGGTCTTATGCCTCCACTCAAAGAGGGTTAGCCATGCTCCCAAACCAGCTCCTAATAAGTTCATGATAAGGCCATGGATAAAGAGATGCCTTTGTATTGGAATGAGGAGGCATAGGCCTGCGATGGCAAAAATTACCCTTTTCAATAAATTGAGTTCATTAAAGAGATAACCTGTAAGGGCCGAAGACAGCACAAAACAGCCAAACAGAGCCGTGATGAAGGATATGAATATTTCGTCGGGAGATCCTTTTAAAATCAATCCAGGGAAGAAAACAAATAGGAAAGGAACGATGTAGGCAATAATCCCCAGCCTGGTAGCGGTCCACCCTGTTCGCATAGGATTTGCACCCGCAAGAGCTGCTCCTGCATAGGCAGCTCCACAAACAGGTGGCGTAATCATTGAAAAGGATGAGAAGTATACAATAAATAAGTGAGCTGCCATGACATGAACACCGAGTTGGACTAAGGCTGGAGCAATAAGGACAGCTAATAGGACATAGGCGGGGATAGGGGGCATTCCCATCCCTAAGATGAGACAGACAATGGCAGTCGTGACCAATAGAATCATAAGATTTCCTCCAGCCATCTCAACGACCCTTAAGGATAAAAGAAATCCTACCCCTGTATAAGAAACCGTCCCAACAATAATCCCTGCCAGAATCCCAAGGGGACCAATCAGAAGAATAGCTCGACTGGCCTGCTGTAATCCTTCAATGATCCAATTGAGTCGAAACCTTGTCTTTTTCTGAATGAAGAATCCAAGAAACAATATAGGAAGCACTGAGGCCAAGGCCGATTTATCTGGTGCCCAATATAAAATAAATAGAGCAATAATGAGGGCCATAAATGGGATGATGAATAGATAACTCTTATCCAATACGTTAGAAATCTTGGGCAGTTGCTCCTTGGGCAGACCCTTAAGACCATTTTTTCCCGCCTCCATATCGACTTGGAAAAAAACCGCTGCATAATAAAGGACTGCAGGAATAATGGCTGCCATTGCCACTTGATATTAGGGGACTCCAATGATCTCTGCCATTATAAAAGCGGTGACTCCCATCACTGGAGGCATAATCAGCCCTCCAGTTGAGGCTACTGCTTCAATGGCTCCAGCTACATGGGGTTTGTAACCAATCTTTTTCATGAGTGGAATGGTAATGACTCCTGTGGTTGCTACATTTGAGATGGCCACCCCAGAAATTGTTCCAAATAGGCTTGAGGCGACCACAGCAATCTTTCCTGGTCCACCGCGGAATCGGCCAAAGGCTGCCATGGAAATGTCTGTGATGAATACACCCCCTCCTCCCTTAACCATCAGATTTCCAAAAAGGATAAAACCTAAGATATAGGTGACCACTATCCCGAACATAAAACTTAGAGAGGCATTAGTATCCAGAAAAAGGTAGTTCACCTGTTGATCAAAGGGGAGAGAAAATCCTGAGAAAAGATCAGGGAAGAGAAAAGAGAGATGGGGGAGGCCTAAAAATAAGAGGCCTAAGATGGCTAAAAATAGATTGATGGTACGTCGAGAAGCCTCTAAGGTGAGAGCAATGGCAATGGTTCCCATAATCACCCGATCAGAGGTCACCGTGCCCAGATTGAAGGAGATTTTGCGATAGTTTATAGCAATATAAAGACCAACCATCACACTGAGTCCTGCAAGAATAAAGTCATACCAAGGGACTCTATTTTTGGGGGATTGCTTGGTCAAAGGGATTAGAAAGAAGATGCAGGGGAATATCAAAGCAATCATGATCCCATAATATTGTTCTCTTAAAAAATTCCATTCTAAATAGAAGGGAACATCCATGATAAAAAAGCATCCCACCAGAGGAAGGACAATAAAAATGGTTTTAATGAGATAGGATAAGCCACCCCTTAGAATTCTATAGGATTCAGATGACTCATCGAAAAGAGAAGTTTCTCCCCTCTCCCCCATGAATGCTCCTTAATCGGAATAACCCCTTTTGAGGGGTTATTCCGGGATATTGAAAAAGATTTAATTAGTCCCTATTGCATTTTTAAAAGCTGATTCTGTTTGGCTTCCATTTCTTGAGTCCATACTCCTTTTTCTTTATAGAATTGAATGGCCCCGGGGTGATAGGGTAGGGTAAAATTGATATTCGTAAAGGTTTCAGGGGTCCAGAACTTAAGAACAGGATGGATCGTTTGATAATCTTTATAATGGTTCCACCAGGTCTCGACCAACTTATAAGCCACATGATCGGGCATCCGAGTGGTGACCAGGTTGGCAAGAGGAGCGCTCCAAAGAGGTGTATCTTCTGGAACTCCTGGCACGCCACCAGGCTGGATCGTTGTATAACATCCAGGCATAGCCTTTTGACCTTCTTTGATCATTTCCGGGGCCATAGATTGATGAAGAAAACGGACTCCAACGAGGGTGTCCGCTTCAGCAATGGCAGACATTCCTACAGCGCAAACCGTAGAATCGATTCGGCCTTCTTGAACCGCTTTGACTGCTGCCACAACATCTGTGACAGGGACGGTCTTGACATCATCGAGTGTAAGCCCGCCATTAAAAAGCGAAGCCAAGGTGATGGATATGTTAGGTGGGAAAGCAGTCCATTCCCATGCGATCCTTTTTCCCTTGAGCTCTCGTACATATTTCATTCCAGTCTCTTTCCGCACGAGAAAGCCCATCCGAAAGAGGGGTCCTGCATTGAGCGTTCGAAGATTGAGAGTCTTCGGATAGGGAGGTTTTTCAGGAAACCCTTTTGGGATAGGATCGGGGGCACTTCTGCCTGTCCAAATCTGGTACATAGCAGCAAAGTTCTCCATGGAGATGTCAATGGTTCCTTGTTCGCTCATCATAGGGAGCCAAGTAGAGGCCCCTGCGGTTGGAACCACAATGACAGTCATTGGGGATTTTTCTGAGGCAACTTTTGCCAAGCCACTGATAAGAGTGTGGAGCAGAGATCCAGGAGAAAGAGCGGCAAAACGTAAAACCTTAGGATAGGTAGGGGAAGTCTGAGCAAATGAAAAGAGGGGAAAGATGAAAAAAAATCCTGAAAAAATCAAAAGGAGTAAACCCATCCAAAACCTTTTAGAAAATTTATTACTTTTCATTTTTTGCACCTCCTTTTTTTTCTGTTATCTTAGGCGGGGATTTGATGATTGTCAAATGATTTTTTATGTATGAATTGTCAGCAACGAGGGGGTATAGAAATTTGAAGTTTTAAAGGGGTTTTCAGGGGCTCATTCCTATGAGCCCCTGAAATGAGATTGTCTTGATTTAATACAGATGGCGGCAAGGCCAGGTTCCCAGCTTGACAATCTTTCCTTTCTGCAACTGGTCAACTCGCACTGCATCAACCCCTTCGATCTTTCCAGGACCGTAGGTGATGGGTGTGCTACTGATCCCACCTGTATCGAGGTTTTTGATCTGGTAAAAGCCATGATTGAGAACGTCAGCAGGAGTTAATTTTTCAAAAGGTACTTTCTGTAATGCAAGTCTTAAGGCCTCAGTCTGAATCATAGCCTCAAGAAACCCTCCGCAATACTGAATGTGACCTACAAATTTCTCCGGGTGATACTTCTTCTGATTCTCTACAATGAACTTTATCCCTGGGGTAGCGAGGTCATCAAAGGGAGGGAAACTTCCTGCACAGACATAACCATCCCCTAACTCACCCATGGCTGGAGCAAACACAGCAATATGGCCTGGTGTGGCAGACCCTAAGACCATTTTGTAGGGTTGATAGGGGCCCATCCCAAGTCTGACCATCTCTTTTACGGTAGGTTGTGCATTGGGATTGATCAATACACCAAGGGCGAGGTCAACCCTGTTTTCCTTCAGCCACATTAATTGGGTGGTAGGAGGGGAGGTTGGGACGAGGGGCACATACTGGATGCCGACAAACTCATATCCTATCTTTTCAAGGTAGGCTTTCAATTCAGGTATTTCGATGGATTTGCCCATTGCATTATCAGAGGTAAGATAGGCCACTCTTGGTTTCCTGCTTTCCTTCCAATTCTCCTTAAACCAATCGGCAATGGCTGCCAAGGAATCAGTATAAATAGGATAATAGGTGAAGATGGTTTGAGGGGGTTTCAGGAGATAAGGACCAGTTGCCATGCTGGTAGCCCCCATTTTGTCCTCATTGAGTCTGTCCTTTAATGCCAGTGCTATCGGAGATCCGGAAATTCTATAAACCAACATTCCTTTGGCCTTAAGTTCTTCATAGATTGAGAGAGCTTTTGCAGGTTTGAGTTCATCATCACGCCAGAGAACTTCTAATTTGATATCTGCAGGAAATTTCTCTTTTCGCCAGGGAGCCAGATTCTTTGTAT
>JBBIRT010000152.1:0-7244 GCA_037441725.1 Deltaproteobacteria bacterium
CCAAGACCTTGTTGAAGAGCAGGTTCCATTAAAACAAGGATTGAAACTAGACATCTGCCTTTGCCAGCTCTCCCCGGATTTGGGTTGAAGAGGAGATTCCATTAAAACAAGGATTGAAAGTAAAATGACGATGGCAGCGATGAGTTGAAGCGATTACAGCGATTTTCCTGTCGCTGCAGTCAATACTTATTGAAGTGATGAGATACGAGAATGGCAATAGAGATCCTCTGACTTCGAAAATAATTAAGGCTTGTTATCAGGTGCATAATCAATTAGGACCAGGATTTAATGAGCGCATATATGCGAATGCACTTAAGATCGAATTAGAGAGGTTAGAATTAAGGTTCAATTCGGAAAAGGAATTTTCTATTCGATATGAAGACCGGCATATTGGGAAATTCAGAGTTGATTTTTTAGTAGAGGATAAAGTTATAGTTGAGATAAAGGCTTTAGAAGGGAAAGTTCCCAAGATATTTGAAAGTCAGGTGGTTTCATATCTTAAAGCTTCTGGTCTCGAAGTAGGATTGCTTGTTAATTTTGGTAACCGGAAATGTGAGGTTAGGAGGTTAATGATTTGAGAGTGATTGCAATAACAGAGGGATAGTTACAGATAGACTTTACATATCGCAGTAATCGATTTGAATCGCTGTCATCATTATCTGGTTGAAGAGCAGGTTCCATTAAAACAAGGATTGAAACATATAATAACAAATGGGAAGTAGAAAATGGGAATTACGAAAGAGAGTAAAAGATTAAGGAGAAAGTATTTTCCCACTGAGACGGTTGCTTTTGAAGTACCTACTGAAAAGAGGAAGAGATTCCAATAGATTTCACTTCATACTTCCCATTTTTTACTTATACTTTCAACACCTCCCTTGAATTTAAACGTAGGTTATGATAATTTTTTAGTATGCAAATCGATGTCCAGTTAATTCCTATTCTTTCCAATTCTAAACTTCCTCAGGATCGAATTGTAGTGGTGATAGATGTTTTGAGAGCCACTTCGGTCATCGTTCAAGCCTTATCTCAAGGGGCTTCAGAGATTATTCCTGTGGCCACAGTGGAGGAGGCCTTTCAAATGGCCAAGGTTTTTCAAAGAGAATCCATTCTCCTTGGCGGGGAGAGGGAAAGTCAGAAAATCCCTGGATTTGACTTAGGCAATTCTCCAAAGGAATATGTGGAAGAGAAGGTAAAAGGGAAAAAGATCATACTGGCCACGACCAATGGAACCAAGGCCTTTCAATTAGTTCCTCCGGAAAAAGAGATTTTAGTTGGTAGTTTTTTCAACATAGGGGCTGTAGCTAACAAATGCCTTGATTTGGAAAAGGATATTCTTGTCTTTTTATCTGGCAATGGGGGAAATTTTTCACTGGAGGACACTGTCTGTGCAGGAATGTTGATCAACCGAATCATTACAGAAAAGGAGGAATCCTTCTCTCTTACAGATTCCTCCCTATGCGCCCAAATCATTTTTCAAAAATATGAAAATCATCCATTAGAAGCCTTTAAACAATCCCATCATGGCAGAGAACTGATCCTCCAAGGTTTTGAGGATGATCTTGTGGATTGTGCGCAGATTGACATGACCAACCTTGTGCCTCTTTATAAGGATGGGGTTATCAAAATCCCTATTCGACCTACCCTTCCTGAAGGGAATAAGGAATTGCAGAACCTTTAAATCGATGGGCCCTTCTGTCTCCATTGTTAAATGTCAGAGTTATGATGATGAGATTGTTCTAAGGGGGTTGAGGCAAGCAATTGACCTCCTTGGTGGCATTAAAGCATTCGTTAGAAAAGGACAACGGGTTCTTCTCAAACCAAACCTTCTCTATGGAAAACCTCCGGAGAAGGCTGTAACGACTCACCCTTCCATAGTTAAGGGAATGATTCAGATCGTCCGGGAAGCAGGTGGGATTCCTTCTATTGGAGATAGCGCTTCAGTGGGAAGTTTGATCAGGACGGCTGAAAAAGCAGGGATAAAAGCAGTGGCCGAAGCAATGAAATGCCCTCTTGTCGAGTTTGATCGGCCCACCCAGCCTCTCCACCGGGATGGAAAAAGATTTAAGCAATTGGAACTTGATCAATCAGTCTTGGAAGCAGATGTTGTGATCAATCTTCCAAAGTGGAAGACCCATGCCCAGATGGTTCTCACGCTCGGAGTTAAAAACCTATTCGGATGTGTACCGGGTCCCCGAAAAGCCCTCTGGCATCTCAAGGCAGGAGAGGATCGAAAGATTTTTGCTCAAGTGTTAATCGATATTTATCAGACTGTCCGGCCATCCCTTACAGTCTTAGATGGAATTGTGGGGATGGAGGGAAATGGTCCAAATAGTGGTCAACCCATTCCAATTGGACTCATTTTGGCAAGCAATGATGCTTTAGGTTTGGATCAGATCGTATGTGATCTTTTAAGAATTCCAAGGGACTCTTTGTTCACCAATCAAGTTGCATTTGAACAAGGGATGGGGAAGGGTGAGATTGAGGTGCTCGGAGAGAGATTAGAGGAAATTAAAATTCCTAAATTCCGATTTCCTACACCTTCTCAAATTGGATGGGGACTTCCTAAGTTTATAAGGAGTGCTTTGAAAAATTCCTTGACTTCAAAACCTGTGATTTTAAAAGATAGATGTAAAAACTGTGACCAATGTTCAAAGATCTGTCCGCCAAAGGCCTTGATTCGAACTGAGATGGGGTTGGTTTTTGATTACACGCTATGTATTCGATGTTTTTGTTGTCTTGAGGTCTGTCCAGAGGGGGCCATTACAATCAAACCTGGTTGGGGATTAAAATTGATGGGCAAGAGGTAAGAGGGTAAGGGTTAAAAAGTTTTAAATCTAAAAGCTTGGTGTGATACGCCATTAGAGATTTAATGCGTAACCTTAAACTGGTCATTGAGTATGACGGAACGAATTATCAGGGTTGGCAAGTCCAACGCAATGCCCCCACCCTCCAGGGAATGATTGAAGAGAAGTTAGGAATTCTCACCGGAGAGAAGATTCACCTGATTGGATCTGGGAGGACCGATGCAGGGGTTCATGCATTGGGTCAGGTGGCCAACTTTAAAACTAAGAGTCAATTAGATGTGGAATCGATTCAAAAGGCATTGAATAGCCTTCTGCCCTATGATATTGCCATTGTGAAAGTTGAAGAGACTGAGGAGGGTTTTCATGCCAGGAAAGATTCTAAGAGTAAGGTTTATGAATATCGAATTCTCAACCAAAAACTTCGTTCGGTCTTTTTACATGGATATGCCTGGCATATCCCCCAAAGATTGAATTTGAGTGAGATGAAAAATGCGACTCAGTTTTTAATTGGAGAACATGACTTCTCTGCATTTCGTACAGCAGGCTCGTCTACTCGAACCTGTGTCCGTAAGATAATACAGGCCCAATGGAAGAAATCCCTGAATGGTCTGATCTGTTTTGAAATCGAAGCCAATGGTTTTTTAAAGCAGATGGTAAGATCAATTGTTGGAACGTTAGTGGAGGTTGGAAAGGGAAGGATCCATCATGAGGAATTTAAAGAGATCCTCGAATCAAAGGATCGAAAGAAAGCAGGCCCGACCGCACCAGCCCATGGTCTTTTTTTAAAAGAAGTAAAGTATTAAAGGGAAGGAATCATGGGATACCCCTATTTTTTATATTTTAATCAATTCATATTCCCTTGTTCCCAATCCTACCTCTTCGGCATAGGCAAGTTGAATGGTCCAATCTACTTCAGGATAAAGCGCAAGGAACTTGTCCTCTCCTGGGGCCCAATGTTTTGGAAGCTTTGAGGATGGATTTCCTTCTTGTCCATTCACCAAATCTACAGAAGCCTGATCAATCGCTACTGGATCTTCAGACGAAAGGATTCCGATGTCATTGACGATCGGAGTCTCGGAGTACCCTCCACAGTCACAAGCTGGAGTGATCTGGCTAAGGAAATTGAGGTAAATCGATTTTCCTTTCTTTTTTTGGACGGCTCCATAAGCGTATTCGACCATTTTTTTTTGGAAAATGGGGATGCTTTCATTCCACTGGATCTGAATCGCACCATTGGGACAAGCCAGGATACACTCTGCACATCCGATGCATTTTTCAGGATGGATAAAGGCTTTCCCCTTTTTATTTTCGCTATTTGATGAAGCTGAAGAGATGGAGATGGCTTCGCTCGGGCACCAGCTTAGGCAAATTCCACAACCCCTGCATTTCTTACCTTTCACTCTTGGCGAAAGGGTGGAGTGCTGACTCAATTTTCCTTCACGGCTGGCACATCCCATTCCTAAGTTCTTGAGGGTTCCTGAAAATCCACACAATTCATGGCCTGTTATGTGCGCCACACTAATCAACGCATCTGACATATAGATCTCATGGGCAATAAAGACCTTTCTAAAAAAGGATTTATCAATGGTAATTTCAACAGCACTGTTCCCCCTCAGGCCATCTGCAATGATGATCGGAGCATCCATGAGGAGATAGGTAAAGTCGTGCTGATAAGCATTTATCAAGTGAGAAACCGCTTCCTGCCTCATCCCCCGATAGAGGGTGTTGGTGTCGGTTAAAAAGGGTTTTCCTTTGCATTGTTTGACTTGATCGACAATTCTCCTTAAAAAAGGGGGTTTGATGTAAGCGGTATTTCCCTTTTCACCAAAATGGAGTTTGATGGCTACGAGGTCCTTCTCCCTGATCTTTCCCCTTAGATTGAGGCAATCTAAGTGAGCCTCCACTTGAATAGGAGAAATTTCCGTTGAATTAGGATCTATCCCTGAAAAAAAGACTTGACTTTTCATTCTCGACCTCTTAGGCAAACATTCTAAGGAAATCTGCCCTGTTCTGTCAATGGATGAGGGAGAGGTTTGATACCCCACAATTTGCAAGGGGTTGACTTTTCAAATGGAAAAAAGTAATTTATGATAGTGTGATTTTAATGAGTGGGTAATGGAAAGGAGAAGACATGAAGCGATTTGAGACCAGTCACATTCGAAACATCGGAACCTTTGGCCATGGCGGAGAAGGAAAGACCTCTTTGGTGGAGGCCATTCTTTTTGATACGGGTGAAAATAACCGCCTTGGACGTGTGGATGAGGGTTCCTCAATCATGGATTTTGAACCTGAGGAGATCAATCGAAAGATCAGCATTAGTGCCTCTCTCTCTCATTTTGAGTGGGATAAACATCAATTTCATATCATTGATACTCCTGGATATGCCAATTTTATTGCAGAAGCAAAGGCCTCCATGAGGGTCGTGGATGGAGCCATCATGGTCATCGGTGGAAATTCAGAGGTGAAGGTGCAAACCGAAACGGTTTGGGGATATGCAAATGAATTCCAAGTTCCCCGGATCCTGTATGTCGGTAAAATGGATATGGAAAGAGCCAATTTCTTAAGGGTCGTGGAGGAGGTAAAGAAGGCCTTCCCTTCTCAACCCACTGTTCCAGTCCAATTGCCTATTGGAGAGGAGGGGAACTTTAAAGGAGTGGTGGATCTGATTCAGAGAAAGGCCTATTTTTATAAAGATGATGGAAGCGGTCAGTATGAGATCAAAGAGATTCCGTCCGAGATGATCGACGAGGTTGAGCGAGTTCGGGAAAAATTGATTGAGACTGTGGTGGAGATGGATGATCAGCTGATGGAAAAGTACTTGGAGTCAGGAGAGGTCTCCATAGAAGAAATCGTAAGATGCCTTCGTAAGGGGACCCTTGAAAGGAGATTGGTTCCAGCCGTCTGTGGCTCCTCTATCTGGAATATAGGGATTCAACCCCTTCTCGATCTGATGGTCTCATGTTTTCCTTCTCCAATCGAGAGAGGACCTGTTCAGGGAAAGAATCCAAAGACAGGAGAGACTGAGACCCGTGAACCCAAAGAAGAGGCTCCTTTTTCTGCTTTCGTTTTTAAGACGATTGCCGATCCTTTTGCTGGAAAGTTGAACCTCTTCAGGGTTTATTCAGGATCTGTGAATGCGGATTCCACTCTCTATAATTCTAAGAAGGATGTGAAAGAACGAATCGGACAAATATTCCTAATGGAAGGGAAAAAGCAGAAGCCGATTGGCTTTGCCAGTGTGGGAGACATTGTGGCCGTGGCAAAATTGAAGGAGACCACTACTGGCGATACCTTTTCAGACGAAAAGAAACCCATTGTTTTTGAAGAGACGAAACTTCCTCTTCCAGTCATTTCATATGCCCTGACCCCAAAGAGTAAAGGGGATGAAGAAAAGATCACCGCCTCCCTTGCAAGGATCCGGGAAGAAGATCCAACGATGACGCTAAGTAGGGATGAACAGACAGGGGAGATCATTCTTTCGGGAGTAGGGCAGACCCATGTGGAGGTCATCATTGAGAAACTGAAACGAAAGTTTGGGGTTGAGGTGAATCTTAGTGTTCCAAAAGTCCCCTATAAAGAGACGATCCGTGGATCAAAGACAGGTGTCATCTACCGGCATAAGAAACAGACTGGGGGTCGTGGACAGTTTGCTGAAGTTCACTTTGATATTTCTCCCCTTCCAAGAGGGGCTGGTTTTGAATTTGAGAATGCCTTAGTGGGGATGAATGTTCCAAGGAATTTCGTTCCTGCAGTGGAAAAGGGAATCGCAGAGGCGATGCAGAGTGGAGTCTTGGCAGGATATCCTGTAGTGGATGTGAAGGTTCGATTTTATGATGGCAAGTCCCATGAAGTGGATTCGTCGGAAATGGCCTTTAAGATCGCTGCCATCATGGCCTTTAAGAAGGGAGTGCAAGAAGCCAATCCGGTCCTCCTTGAGCCGATCATGAAGGTTTCAGTGACCGCACCGGATGAGAATATTGGGGATGTGATTGGCGATCTGAACAGCCGCCGAGGAAGGGTGTTGAAGGTGGATGCAAAAGGAAATTATCAAGTGATTGAAGCCAATGTCCCCATGTCAGAAATGCTAAAGTATGCTCCTGATCTTAACTCAAAAACAGGGGGAAGGGGGACCTTTACGATGGAATTTTCTCATTATGAGGAGGTCCCATCACAACTGGCCGAGAAGGT
Source organism: Deltaproteobacteria bacterium (assembly GCA_037441725.1). Lineage (GTDB taxonomy): Bacteria > Desulfobacterota > BSN033 > BSN033 > UBA1163 > JBBIRT01. The sequence goes on from JBBIRT010000152.1 coordinate 6,993, forward strand.
CATCGCCCAAGCTAAAAAGGATAAAGAGAAGGAAGATTAGAAGGTTAAAATGATGTCTTGAGGGTTTAAAAAAAATCTTTAATGATCGATGAAATAGAATAAATTTTGATGAAAACGAACCTGTGATACAGATCTGATCTATATGCGTGCAGTGATTCAAAGGGTGAAATCTGCAAAGGTTTGTGTGGATGGCCAGGTGGTTGGAGAGATTGGAAGAGGCTTATTGGTCCTCTTAGGGATTAAAAAAGGAGA
>JBBIRT010000153.1:0-7230 GCA_037441725.1 Deltaproteobacteria bacterium
AACAGAAATTCCTTTAAGGGGAAGCAGGCACACAAAGGGCGTTGCGGAAGACAGCCGAAGGCTGGCTGAAGCCGACCGACTGTGACTGCTGGTGGGTGGGGGAGCAAGTGCGAGCCTGCATTTGTAGGCGAGCCTTGCGATGTGGGTTTTCGGCTTGTTTCCCGATGTCAATCGGGAATCGTGGACGAGCCAGAGCGAATACGCTTAAAAGATTATTCTTCTTTCCTTAATTGACCAATTACTGAGACCGAATGAATTACCTTATTCCTTATTAAAAAGGAGCGAAGGCGAGGACACAAGCCCTGAAGCGAAGCGGAAGGGCAAGCCGAAAGGAAGGGTCTTTTAATTTATCAATTCACCAAATCTTATTTTGTATTTCCCGTTAGCAACCCTTGTTTTAATCAGCCTGAAGACAGAGGTAAAATATTTTGTGCAAGCCTTGATATAGGGGAGCCAGCAAACAAAAAGGCCCATGCCTTTGGCACGGGCCTTTTGTTTGCTGGCTCCCCGGGCAGGACTCGAACCTGCAACCTAGTGGTTAACAGCCACCCGCTACTACCGGTTGAGCTACCGGGGAATCTAATACTTGAGAGTTAATCCTCTTCATTTAATAATTTACCTTAAAAACCCACTGATGACAAGAAAAATTCCTTTTTTATCTCTCTACTACTTGGGTGGGGATTGTCTCCTTCACTGGTTCTGCCATTTTTTGAGCCTTCTTCTTTTGCCAGATAATAATCATATTCACCGGTCCTGATAAAACATAGGCGAGGGCGAATGCAAAGAGTGTGATCACAGGTTCCATGATGATAACAATCATTGAAAGGATGACAAAGATGAAAATGCTGAAGGGCTTTCGTTTCCCAAGATCAAGTTCCTTAAAACTGAAATACCGAATGTTTGAAACCATTAGAAAGGCCAAGAGGTAAATCATGATGAGAATGACAATATCCTTGACCAACCCTGTCTCAATCAATCGGAGATAGAGGAGGATGGTTAGGGCAATCATGATGGCTGCTGAAGGGATGGGAAGGCCCTTGAAATATTTTATCTCCCCAGTGGTAGACTGGACATTGAAACGGGCCAGCCGCAAAGCCCCGCAGGCCACAAAGAGGAAGGCAGCAAGCCAACCAAATCTCCCATAAGGTCTCAATGCCCAACTAAAGGCGAGTAGGGCAGGTGCAATACCAAAGGAGACCAGGTCTGCCAATGAATCGTATTGGACTCCAAATTTAGAGGTGGCTCCTGAGAGACGGGCCACCTTCCCATCTAAGACATCAAAGACGCATGCCAAGAGAATGGCCACAGCGGCATAGAAGAATCTCTCCTGAAATACTGAGATGATGGCCCAGAAGCCACAGAAGAGATTTCCTGTGGTAAAAAGATTGGGAAGGATGTAGACTCCTTTTCTCATTTTGATGCGTGCTCTTCTCTTTCTCATAGTCGGTACCCAAGGATCGACTCCCCTCCCTTGACATGTTGACCCACCCTGACAATGGGTTTCACATCAGGAGGAAGGTAAAGGTCGACTCTTGATCCAAACCGGATCAGGCCTAAAATCTCTCCTCTTATCAATGGATCACCTGCTTTAACATAACAGACAATTCTTCTTGCAATAAATCCAGCAATCTGAACCAATAAAATTTTTAACTTTTCTTCTGTCTCAAAAATGAGGGCATTTTGTTCATTGAGAAGAGAGGACTTCTCCACACTTGCCACTAAAAATTTCCCCGGTAGATAATTCCTTTCGAGAATCTTTCCAGAGACAGGTGCCCGGTTGATATGGACATCGAACAAGGACATAAAGATACTTATTTTTAGAGTCCTCTCTTTTAAGAAACGATTCTCCTCCACCTCCCCTACATGGATGACCTTCCCATCCGCAGGGGAAAGGATGGTATTTTGAAGATTTGGGATTTTTCTTTTTGGATTTCTGAAAAAATAGGCCATAAACAGCGAAAGAAGCACCCCAAGAGACATCCAGACCTTTAAACCCAATCCCCCAAGGGCCACCGTCAATAAAACGGTCGGGATTAAAAAAGGTAATCCCTCTTTGGCAATGGGCCATTGATTCTGTTTCATCCCTTCTTCTTCTCTTGGAGCCACCCCATCATCGCACGCAACTTCTTTCCAACCTCTTCGATCGGATGTTCTGCTTCTTTCTTTCTCAAGGCATTGAACATCGGTCGCCCTACCTGGTTTTCCAGAATCCATTCCCTTGCAAAGCTCCCGGTTTGAACCTCTTTAAGGATCCGTTTCATCTCTTCCCGCGTTTCTTGGGTGATGATCCGTTTGCCTCTTGTCAGATCCCCATATTCAGCCGTGTCACTCACGGAATAACGCATGAAAGGAATTCCACTCTCGTAAATGAGATCGACGATGAGTTTCAATTCATGAAGACACTCAAAATAGGCAATCTCCGGTTGATATCCAGCCTCAACTAAGGTATCAAAGCCTGCTTTGATCAATTCTGTAACTCCACCACAGAGGACTGCTTGCTCTCCAAAGAGGTCTGTTTCCGTCTCTTCTTTGAAGGTGGTTTCAATGACACCTGCTCGAGTAGCGCCTATGCCCTTTGCATAGGCCAGGGCCGTTTGGAGGGCCTTCTTTGAAAAATCCTGATAGATGGCTACTAACGAGGGAACCCCTGCTCCTTTTGTAAATTCTCTTCGAACTAAATGTCCTGGACCTTTTGGGGCAACCATGACCACATCGATCTCTTTTGGAGGCACAATCTGACCATAGTGAATGTTGAATCCATGAGAGAAGAGAAGTGTTTTTCCTTTTTGAAGGTGGGGTTTGACATCCATTTCATAGAGTTTGGCCTGGACATGATCCTGTGTGAGTATCTGGATGAGGTCGGCCTGTCTTGATGCCTCTGAAGCAGTGACTGGCTTGAAACCATCTTGAACAGCAAATTGATAATTTTCGGTTCCCTTCAACTCAGAGACGATCACATGAAGACCACTATCCCTCAAATTCTGGGCCTGTGCATGTCCCTGGCTCCCATAGCCGATGATGGCAATCTTTTTCCTTTTCAGTAAGTTGAGATTAGCATCTTTGTCATAATAGATTTTCATGATAGACTCCTTTTCTATAAAATTAAGGTCGCATCCATTGGTCACGGTAACGATGCCTGTTTCGTCACTTGGTTACGTCTTAAGAGTAAAATCGTTTGTCGTTGTCGAGGCTTGTATCGAATCTTGGCGATCGATCCTTTATGATCAAGCTTCTTTTGCACGAGCTTTGTGCTTCAGCATGAACCTCCTACCAATTTATTCCAAAACGGGCTTCATAGCCGCAACCCTATTCCTTTCAACTTCCTGGTTCCGTAGTGATTTTGCTTCCTCTGATCATGGCTACACGACCTGTCCTCACCAACTCTTTAATCCCAAGGGGTTTCAACAGGGCAAGGATGGCGTTGATCTTCTTCTCATCTCCTGTCACTTCAATCGTGTAAGTTTTTGAACCCACATCAATCACTTTTCCACGGAAGATATCGACCACTCTCAGAATCTCTTCACGAGTTTCAGGAGTTGCCGAGACTTTAACCAATACCATCTCTCGCTCTACGTAGTCCTTTTCGAGGAGATCTACCACCTTAATCACTGAAATGATTTTGTTGAGCTGTTTAATGACTTGCTCAAGAACCTGATCATCTCCTCGGGTCACAATGGTCATGGTTGAAACGGTTGGATCAAGGGTTTCAGCCACACACAGGCTTTCGATGTTGAACCCTCTTCCACTGAAAAGCCCAGCAATTCGGGCCAGGACGCCAAATTCATTTTCAACTAAAAGCGTAATGACATGTCTCATATCAAAACCCCGGAACGATGGAATCTTGGAATGCTGGAATATTCCACTATCCATTCTTCCATTATTCCATGTTTCACACGAGTCTCATCTGATTTAGGGGTTCTCCTGCAGGAACCATGGGATAGACATTTTCTTCTGGATCGACCTCAAAATCGATGATCACAGGTTCTGGAATCGAGAAGGCCTTCTTCAAGATTGGAACCACTTCCTCAGGTTTGGTTGCCCTCAATCCAATGGCACCATAAGCCTCTGCTAACTTAACGAAGTCAGGAGAGATCCCTTCCAGAGAAGAGGAGGCATATCGTTTCCCATAGAAGAATTCCTGCCACTGTCTTACCATCCCGAGATAACCATTATTGAGGATGGCTACTTTCACAGGCAGGTGATATTGAACGACGGTGGCCAGTTCCTGTGAGTTCATCTGGAAACTCCCATCCCCTGCAATATCAATGACCAACCTATTCGGGAAGGCTGCCTGGGCTCCCATGGCTGCAGGAAATCCATAACCCATCGTGCCCAACCCTCCCGAAGTGAGCAAAGTCCTCGGTTTAAGGAATTGGAAATACTGGGCAGTCCACATCTGATTTTGACCCACCTCTGTAGAGATGATGGCATCCCCTTTGGTCAGCTCAAATATTTTTTCAATAACATATTGGGGTTTGATAATCCCTTTCTGTTCATATTTCATGCTATGAAAGGCCTTAAATTTTTCGATCTGGTGATGCCATTTGTCCAACCCTGCCTTGAAAGATTCGATATCTTCTTCTTCGAGAAGGGATAGAATCTTAGAAAGGATTCGTTTACAGTCACCTACAATGGGAAGGTCTACTCTCACATTTTTACTGATAGAAGTAGGGTCAATATCAATATGGATAATTTTAGCATGGGGGGCAAAGGCCTCAATCTTACCTGTAACCCGATCATCAAATCGAGACCCGATGGCGATGAGAAGATCAGACTCCATTACTGCCATATTGGCACAATAGGTTCCATGCATTCCCAACATGCCTAAGGATAGGGGATGATTGCCTGGAAAACTCCCTAATCCCATTAATGTCATTGTGACAGGGATACTTAATTTTTCAGCCAGATGGGTAAGTTCTTTTGAAGCATTGGAGGCGATGATCCCTCCTCCAACGTAAAGAAGGGGCTTCTTGGATTTTAGGATAAGTTTCACAGACCTCTGAATTTGGCCGAAATGGCCTTCATAGGTGGGTTGATACCCACGAATAAAAACTTTCTCAGGATACTTGAATTCGGTTGAATTCACAATGATATCTTTGGGGAGGTCGATCAAAACTGGTCCTGGCCTTCCACTTCGGGCGATATAAAAAGCCTCCTTCATAATCCGGGCTAAATCTTTGACATCCTTAACCAGATAGTTATGCTTGGTACAGGGACGGGTAATGCCTACGATATCCGCTTCTTGAAAGGCATCGTTTCCAATTAAAGGGGTAGGAACTTGACCGGTCATAACGACCATTGGAATGGAATCCATAAATGCTGTAGCAAGTCCTGTGACCGTATTCGTTGCTCCTGGGCCAGAGGTAACAATGACGACCCCGACTTTGCCAGTAGCACGAGCATAACCATCTGCAGCATGAACCGCTGCCTGTTCGTGGCGAACCAAGAATTGTTTAAAAGGGGCATTTTGAAGTTCATCAAAGAGAGGAAGGACTGCGCCTCCGGGGTAGTTGAAGATGACCTCTACTGCCTCTTTCTTTAAACATTCAATAATAATCTGAGCCCCTGTCTTTTTCATTTTTAATAACCAATCATTCCACTATTCCACTATTCCAGTCCTCTATCGGTATTGAATTAAAATCCTTTCCATTTGATCTTTAAGCGCCAGTTTCTTCTTTTTGATGATTTTAATCTCCATTTCTTCTTGTGGGGTGAGATAGGGTTTTTTCTCTAACTTCTCCAATTGCTCGGCGAGCTCTCGATGCGCCATTTTGGCTTTACGAAATTCTTCGTTTTCTCTCATCAGCCTTTCAATCAGTTCCTCCTCTTTGGAAGTCATTGTTCCCCCCCCACATTATTTAATTGAAAAAACTAATATAATTCATCCCTTTTGTCAAATGGAGCCTCCTTTTTTAAAAAGAAATTTATCAGCCTTTAAGGGTTAAATCTTTGGTAAATTTTTTCTAAACTATCCACTCGTTCATTCTCTCAATCCTTTTTCCCTTCGTATCATTTCTGCATCTGATGCTCGAACATAGATTGGCGTGAAATTAAAGAGATCTAAATGCTTTCCTCTTTGAAGAAGTTCAGCCCCTAATCTGGCCACCATAGATCCGTGAGATAGGTGGAGGATCGTAGGAGGAAAGATTGCCAGGGTCGGGAGAGATGTTTGGATAAACTCTCCATAGAGGTTTACTCCATTACCAAGAAAGATAGTGGGAACTTCAATTTTTTTGATCAGATCTTCTGGCCGAACCGATTGATAAGGAGTTAATCGTTTAAGGGAGTTATTTTGATCGTACTGATAGAAAGCCGCATAGACTTCTTTTTTTCTGGCATCGAGAATGGGGCAGATAAGATGAGAGGTTGGGGTAATCTGAGAGGCCAGAACATCCAGGGTTGAAACCCCTGCGACTGGTTTTTCTGTGGCGAAGGCTAACCCTTTCACGGTACTTACTCCGATTCTCAACCCTGTAAACGAACCTGGTCCGAGAGAGATCGCCCACCCGTCTAAATCCTCTATTTTGAGGCGAGCTCCTTTGAGTACTGTTTCGATGGCTTCCAGAAGCCTTTCAGAATGAGTGACCGGGATATTGAGAAGATAATCTGATACGATTTCCCCATGATCTATTAAACCCACTCCCCCACAGGGAGTGGAGGTATCGATCCCCAAAATTCTCATATCAGAATTTAAACCCCCTGGGAAAGACATATCGTATCAGATCGTTGTAAAAAGCAAAGAGCATCAAGAATATAAGGAAAATAAAGCCTATCTGCTGGGCAATTTCCATTTTCTTTAAACTTAAAGGCTTTCTCAAGATCGCCTCCAGTAATAAAAAGAGGAAATGGCCACCATCAAGGATGGGGACAGGAAAGAGATTGATCAGTCCGAGGTTGATACTGATCATGGCAGTGAAGAAAGCTAATTCCATCATCCCCTTTTGTGCCTGTTCTCCAGCCAATTTACCTATCATAATGAGACTTCCGACCTCTCTGGCCGGGATGACCCTTTCGATGATCTTCACAATTCCAATCACCATGAGCTGAATTCCTTGCCAGGTCTGAAGGATTCCGCTCCCTATTGCCATCACAGGATTGACTTTTTGTACGACAACCTCATTATAGGGGGTGATTCCTATGACAAAGGTTTGAATCTCTTCTCCAAATAGGTTTTTTTGGACAGATGGTTTTGGGGTGACTTTGATCTCGATAATCTGATCGTTTTGTTTT
>JBBIRT010000154.1:0-7216 GCA_037441725.1 Deltaproteobacteria bacterium
TTTCAATCAGAGGGAGAAAGGCAAAATTTTCATAGATTCCCTGGATGGAGTCGTCAAATCCCATCTTGCCAGGATTGAGAATGTTATTGGGATCGAGGGCCTTTTTAATCGCCTTCATCACCTCAAGGGTTTCTCCTAACTCCTTTTTAATATAGGGCGATTTAGCCATTCCTGTTCCATGTTCAGCCGTAAGGGTCCCTCGAAGTCGAATGGTCAGGTCAATGAGGTCTTTGGCCACTTCTTTGATTGTATCCCACTGTTCCTTATTTCTGGGGTCAGAGATGATGATTGGATGGATATTCCCATCCCCGATATGGCCAAATGTGTTAATGGGCATGTGATATTTCTCTGAGATTTTCTTGATTTCTGTAATAGCTTCAGGAATTTTGGTGATGGGAATTCCTGGATCGTCCATAATGGATTGCATCCTTGATCCCCTCTTCACCTTTGAGAGGGATGCCACAATTCCCTGGCGAGCTGCCCACATCTTCAGACGTTTTGCAGGATCATCCTCCCATCGATTTTCAATCCCGTTGTTGGCCTTGCAGATCTTATTGATTTTCTCTATATTCTCTTGAACGGCCTTTTTGTTCCCATCAATTTCTATAAAGAGGAGGCATCCAACCTCATCCGGAATATGAAGCCCCATGGCCTTATTGACCACATCAATGGTCACTTTATCGAGGATCTCACAGGAGGAGAGGGCAATTCCCGAGGTCAAAATTTCCCGCACGGCTTTCCCAGCATCCAGGGTTGAGGAAAACCGTGCCTCTGCAAAAGCAATATACTCAGGGATAGGAAGAATCTTTAAGATGATCTTGGTGATGATGCCCAGGGTTCCCTCAGCGTTGGTAAAGAGTTGAGTTAGATCATATCCTGATGAAGTCTTTCCAAGGACAGATCCTGTGTTGATGACTCGTCCGTCTGCCAATACCACCTCCAGACCCAGGACATAATGCTTGGTGGTTCCATACTTGAGCGCTCGATTTCCACTGGCATTGGTTGAAACCATTCCTCCTAAGGAGGCTAAATTGGCACTTCCTGGATCAGGTGGGAAAAAATGGGTGGGGGCAAGCGCTGCATTGAGATTGTTACAGATGACTCCAGGTTCAACTACCACAAATCCATTTTCTTTATCTATTTCTAAGATACGGTCCATCCGGCTTAGGTCTAAGAGGATTCCCCCTTTAGCTGCAAGGGCTCCTCCTACAGCGCTGGTTCCTGATCCTCGCGGGGTGACGGGGATCTTTTTCTCATTGGCCAGGGCCATATTTCTTGAAACTTCTTCGGTTGTTTTAACAAAGACGATCACATCTGGAACGGCCTCGTGGACTGAAAGGTCTCTTGAATAGCAAAGTCTTTCGATTTCATCCGTCCTAACATTTTCCTTCCCCACAATCTTGATCAAATCTTGGATAACATCCATGACCGCTCTCCTGAGGTAGATTCAACTCCTTCTCGTTTTATAAAATAGAAAGGCTTCTTTTTCAATTGCCTGATAGATAAAGAGGATATGGTTGAGAGTAAAGGCAAGGATGAATAAAACCAATCTTTAATCATCTCTGGGTAGGTTTTTTAATTGGGCATAGTTAAAGACAGGCCCATCTTTACAGACATAAAGATGGCCGATGTTGCAGCGGCCGCATTTTCCAATCCCACATTTCATCCTCCGCTCTAAGGAGGTATAGATTCGCTCATCAGGGAATTGGAGGGCTACCAATTTGGGTAAAGTAAATTTGATCATCATGGGAGGTCCGCAGATGACGGCTATGGTATTCTCTGAAGATGGAGCCAACTCCTCCAAGACATTGGGTACAAGTCCAACCTTTCCTTTCCAATCTTTATCCCCCCAATCCACCGTGACCACTAAATGGATATCCTCTCTCTTTTGCCACGAGTTCAATTCTTCCTTGTAGAGGAGGAGACCTGGCATCCTGGCTCCATAGATTACTGTAATCTGGTTGACCTGAGATCGATTTGCAGGATGAAGGAAGTAGGTGATCAGGGAACGTAATGTGGTGAAGGCAAATCCTCCTCCAATGACTAAAAGATTTTTCCCCTTAAAGAGTTCCATTGGATAACCGTTGCCCAATGGACCCCGAATCCCGATCTCGCTGCCTTCTTCAATATGATGGAGGGCAGTGGTGACCACCCCTGCTTTGTTGATGGTGAATGTGAGCCTTCCATCCTCGGTAGGGGAAGAGGCAATCCCAAAAGGAGCTTCCCCTTTTCCGAAAATCGAAAGTTCACAGAATTGGCCCGGGATGAAGTGAAAGGCCTGCGCATCTTCCTCCTTCAAGAATTTGAGTTCGAGGGTACGGAGCATGTGATCGGTCGTCTCAATGTATGCTCTTTTTACCACCGCTGGAATGGGAAGATAGGGGTTCTTCACTTTCATGAGGATGATCTCTCTTCGTATTTCTTAGGCCTTTTTGGAGAAGTCCAGAGGATTGCCTTACGAATATCAAAATGAACGGGGCAGTAAAGGATACATCGGCCACATCCAACACAAGCTACTTGACCATATATTTTGGGGTAGTAATTAAATTTATGCATGATCCTCTGTCTTGTTCGTTCTCGACCCGTGGGACGGGGATTATGCCCTGAGGTTTCCAAAGAATAGAGGGGAGAGAGGCAGGAGTCCCAGTTTCTTACCCTTTGACCCCTTTGGGGTCCCCCCTCATCAACCATATCGAAACAATGGCAGGTAGGACATAAATAGGTACAGATTCGACACCCCACACATTTCTCATGAACCCTGTTCCAGAAGGTACTTTCCATCATAAGGTCTAATCTTTTTTCGATACCCTCCACCGGGACAGAGGAGTCAACCTTTTGAAAAGCTTTTGATTCAATGAGTTGGGCAGTATTGAGATCTTCTTCGCTGGGCTCTTTTAAGAATTTATTTTCTTGAAAGGATAGACCCTTCCCTGTGATCCCTTCCATCAGAAAGGACTCTCCAAGATCGATGAGAAAGAGATCTGATCCCTCCCTCAAAAAGGGGCTTCCTCCGGTGGAGGTACAGAAGCAAGTGGAGAGGGGATGGTTACAGGCAAGACCCATGATAATGGTCTTCCTCCTTTTTTCAAGGAAATAGACATCGATCGATTCTCCACTCATAAAGACCTTTTCAATGATGGAGATTGCCTTGATCTCACATGGTTTTGCTCCTAAAAGGATCCGTTCCCTCTCTATTTCTTCTAAAGAAATGGTTTGAGTCTGTCCTCCTCTCTTCTCATAGTGAAACATGACTTCGGATTGCGGGAAGAAGACCTCTTTGGCTGGTTTCTGGGTAAAGAGTTGATTGAGGTAGACCTCTTCGGGCTGATTGATCTTTTTAAACTCAGAGACCCCTTCGGTTAATTTCACAGGGGCAAAGAGATCATAATCCTCCATGAGGCCTTGTAAAAATTTTTGGAAATCTTTTTTTTCCAATTTCCATTTCATTTGATAAAATCCTGATGGTCATCCATTCTAAAAGTAGATAGGGGAGGAGAGGCTTCTAAATCGATTCCAGTTTCAAAGTTGAAGAGATCCTTTACCTCCTGATTCAATTTTTGGGTAAGATAGGTCAGCCTGATTTCCATTGGGCATGCCCGCTCACAGGCTCCACATCCTGAACACCTTCCGGTCTGATGATAGGCCCGGACAATATGATAGAACATTAAATCTGAAGGCAACTGCCCCCTTTCAATCCACTTTGGATTTGAACTGTCCACAAAGCACTCTTCACAATAACACATTGGACAGACTTCCCTACAAGCATAACAGCGAATGCAGCGACTGACTTCCTTCTTGAAATAATCCCAGCGCCCTTCAGGGGACTTCTCCTCAAACGCTTTCACTTCCGGAAGAATTTCCGTAAGGGGAGATTCTTCGACCGGGTCACCCATGAGAACATCGGTGTGCAGAGGGGTACGATGGATACATGTCTGGCAGGAAGAATAAAAAAATTGATCCCGCCTCAGAGTAGTTTTAAACTCTTCCCCTTCCAAAAAGATTTGGTCTCCTTCTTCAAAGGCGTGAAGGATCTCACCTTGAACCGCCCTCTTCACCTTCCTACGGTCAACCATCCTCTGACAGGGGACTCCAATCAAAAATAGTTGATCCCGTTTGAATCGCTTTTCCAGCGTGAGGGCAACAATGGAACGGGCATCACATCCTTTAACCACGACACCGACTTTAAATTGATTGAATTTGTGAAGGTAGACAGCCAGATTATTTTCACAGAAGGAGTTCCAGACTAAGTGATCAGCTCCTTCAGGGGTTCTGATAAAAAGGGGAGTCGTTCGAAGGGGAAGTGTCCATTCTCCAAAACCAATGACGAGATCCACCTTTTTTGTCCTTAGAAGATCTTTAGCTATTTCTCTGATTTTTTCTTGAATCATTTTCCTACTCTATGAAAAAAGGGTTGTGCTAAAGCGTGTGTTGGGACCTAATCCCTTAATTTTCTCAACCATCTCTGAGACGACTTGAGCAAATTTACCTCCCTCTGCTGCTGAGACCCAAGAGAATTGGATCCGACCTTCTTCAATTCCGAGGTATTCAAGGAACCGTTTAAGGGTGACGGACTTTCTCCTTCCCACATAATTCCCGCTGAGATAATGGCAGTCTCCTGGATGGCAGCCAGAGACCAGAACACCATCTATTCCACTCTGCAGGGCCTTGAGAATGAAAAGAGGATTGATTCTCCCTGAACAGGGAACACGGATGACCCTTATATTCGGAGGATACTGGATCCTTGATGTTCCAGCCAAGTCTGCACCTGCATAAGAACACCAATTACAAAGAAAGGCTAATATTTTGGGTTCCCAATGGTCTTCCATCATCTGTTCACCCTTTAAAAAGGAATAGCTTTATCCGAAGGCCAGCTCTGTGATCTGGGCTAACACCTCTGCATTGGTGAGTCCCTTTAAATCAATAGAGCCAGATCGACACGAGGCACTACAGACCCCACATCCTTTACAGAGGGCTTTATTAATTTGAGCCACCTGTTTTTCACCCACTCCCGTTCTCTTGATCACCACTTCAATGGCTTGATAGGGACACACACTTTCACAAAGGCCGCATCCCATACACTTCCTCTCGTCCACCTCAGAAATGATTCCAGGGATTTCTAACTCTCTTCTGGAAAGGTAGGTCATAGCTCGTCCTGCTGCTGCATGGGCCTGGATGATGCTCTCCTCCATGGATTTGGGACCATGGGCAAGACCCATTAAAAAAATTCCTTCTGTGGCAAAATCGACAGGCCTCAATTTCATATGGGCCTCAAGAAAGAAACCATCTTCATTTAACGGGACTTTTAGCATCTGTGACAGACGCTCATTTTCAGAGGCAGGAGTCATCCCCACACTTAAAACGATTAGATCAGCATGGAGCTTTAAGTCCTCTCTTAGAATGGGTTCATAAACAATGACTTCAAGGCCATCTTCTGTCCTTTCTAACCGGGGTTCCCTGTTAGACTCATAATGGATAAAGATGATTCCTGAGTCCCTGGCTTGCTCATAATAATTTTCTTGAAATCCATAGGTTCGAATGTCTCGATAAAGGACATAGATATTGGTCTCAGGGGCCATGGATTTAATTTTCAATGCATTTTTAATGGCCTTGGAACAACAGATCCTACTGCAATAGGCTCGATGATCATTTCTCGATCCAACGCATTGAATCATGACGATATTTTTTAGAACTTTTAGAGAGTTAGGATGGAGGGCAATTCGTTCTTCCAATTCTTTCTGTGTCACTACCTGGGGGACTTGACCATAGAGATATTCTCTCGGATGATATTCCTCTGCTCCCGTGGCCACTAAGATTACCCCATGTTTGATTTCTTTCATCTCGTTTCCATTTCGAACTTGGGTCTTAAAATTACCTACAAAACCCTCGATCTTTTCAATGACCGTTTTGGTCATGAGATGGATGTGAGGACTTTTTTCAACCTCTTTAATCAACGAGGCCAAGTATGGTTGGACCGGATCTCCGTCAAGGGTATAATGGATGGCTCTTGCATTTCCCCCAAGCACTGAATTTTTTTCAATCAGATAGACTTCAAAACCTGCCTGTGAGAGCTGTTTTGCTGCAGTCATCCCAGTTAGGCCTCCTCCAATGATCAAGGCTTTGGGTTCCATCTCTACAGTTTGGGTCGGGAGAGGATCCAGAAGGGCAGCTTTGGCAATGGCCATACGAACGAGGTCTTTTGCCTTTTCAGTCGCTTCCTTGGGCTGATTCATATGGACCCAGGAACACTGATCTCGGATATTGGCCATTTCAAAGAGGTAACGGTTGAGACCTGCTTCCCGAATAGTTTCCTGAAAGAGGGGTTCATGGGTTCGGGGGGTACAGGAGGCCACGACCACTCGATTCATTCGGTGTTTTTCAATCATTTTCTTTATTTGTTCCTGGGTATCCTGGGAACAGGTATAGAGATTTCCTTCTGCATGAACCACATAGGGGAGGGTTTTGGCATATTCCACCACGGCCGGAACATCTACGACGCCTCCAATATTGATTCCACAATGGCAGATAAAGACTCCGACGCGGGGCCCCTGATAATGGACATTCCGTTCAGGGATTTGTTCTTTCTCTGTCACCAGGGAACCTCTTGCCTTGGTGAGAAGAGAAGTGGCGCAGGCGGCTACTGCACTGGCCTGGGCAACCGTTTCAGGGATATCTTTTGGACCTGAAAAGGTTCCCCCTATGTAGATTCCAGGTCGGGAGGATTGGAGAGGAGAAAAGGCAGGTGTTTGGGCAAAGCCATAAGGGTTGAGACCAATATTAAAAGTTGTTGCGATCTCCTGATGACTTCTTGTGGGTTCAAGACCAATGGAGAGGACGACCAGATCAAATTTCTCTAAGACTCTTTCTCCCTCTTCTGTTTCATAATGGATGATCAACTGGTTTGTCTCCGGATCTTCTTTGAGATGGGAGATGCGGGATCGAATATAACGTACCCCATAATCTCTTTTTGCCCTCTCCACATACTTATCAAAGTCCTTTCCATAGGCCCTCAAGTCCATATAAAAGATGGTTGCCTCCATCTTAGGGGAGTGCTCTTTTGCAAGGATGGCTTCTTTCGTGGCATACATACAACAGACAGAGGAACAATACCCCTTTCCAATATGGGAATCCCGTGATCCCACACACTGGATCCAGGCTACTCTTTTGGGGTGTTTTTTATCAGAGGGTCTTAAAAGCTGGCCTTTAAAAGGACCTGATG
>JBBIRT010000155.1:0-7088 GCA_037441725.1 Deltaproteobacteria bacterium
CCGAATTAAACACCTCAATATACTTATAGAAATCAAACATGTGGTCTCCTTTTTAAATCAAATTTTGTTTATGTAATGTCCATAATATTAATGAAGATCATTCTTATTTCATTCCTTGTCATCTTTTATTTCATCATCATTTTCGGTAAAAATAAAGAAATTTCAGGGATTGCTACCAGGAGGGCGACATGGCAGAAGTCAGCAATCACGAAGGGAACAATCCCTCTGAAGACAGTACCCAATGGAGTACCAGTTACCCCAGCAATCACAAAGCAATTCATCCCCACGGGTGGTGTGATCAGTCCAATTTCAGCTATTCTGACAAACAATACCCCAAACCATATCGGATGAAAACCGAGGGCTACAATGGTAGGGAAGATAATAGGAATAGTGAGGACAAGGGCTGAAAAGATATCTAAGAAACAACCCACAAAAATATAAAACAATAGGATAATAGTAAGAATCATATAGGGGGAGGCCTTCACTTTAGCAACGAAGTCTGCTAAGGTTATGGGAAGATTTGTTACCGCTAAAAACCTTTGGAAAATCATTGCCCCTATAATAAGGAGAAAGATCATAGCGGTTGAACGGCCAGTCTCAGCCAGAGATTCGATAAGGTTTTTCCTTGTAACTTTTCTTGACATCAATCCTATCATCAGGGCACCAAATGCTCCAATTGCGGCCGCCTCATTGGGTGTAAAGATGCCCATAAAGATTCCCCCAATGACCAGGATGAATAGAACGATCATAGCCCACACGCCTTTGAGGGAGATTAACTTGGATTTAAGGTTTGTCTTCGGTCCTACTGGTCCCATCTTTGGATTATATAGGCAGAGGAGGTAAATCGTAATGATGTAAAAAACAGCCTCCAATATGCCTGGGAGTATTCCAGCGATAAAAAGTTGACCCACAGACTCTTCAGTAAGGATGGCATATAGAATAAACCCAAGACTGGGCGGGATTAAGATACCCATCGTACCTCCAGCCGCAACACAACCGGCCGCCAGTCTGGGATCATAATTGAATCGTTCCATTTCTGGAAAGGCAACCTTACCCATGGCTGCGCCAGTTGCCGTACTGGAACCGCATATGGCAGCAAAACCAGCGGTTGCACCAACTGTGGCCATGGCCAATCCACCACGAAACTGGCCAAACCAACTATGGGCTGCTTGATATAGGTCTCGACTAATTCCAGTATTTGCTGATAGACTCCCCATGAGGAGAAATAGGGGGATGACGACAAAGGAATAATCAGCCACATACCGATAGGGAACGGCACTTAAATTACTTAATGCCCCGTTTAATCCAGCCAGGACCGAAAAGCCAGCAAACCCAACCAGGGCCATGGCTAAACCAATATTCATGCGAAGAAATATCAGGGCAATCAGAACTAAAATCCCTATAAGTCCAATGGTGGTTTCACTCATCCATGAATTACCTTTCGCAGAGAATGGTGTAAGTCCAGCAGGAGCACCAGACAGAATATGATAAAGCCGATTCCAAGTATCAAGGAGAATGGGGCAATGGGCCATTTTAAGATATCGGATACTCGATGGATGTCCAGAAGGCGTTTCAAGTAGACAAAAGACTGCCAGGCGATCAAACTGCATATTCCCAGACTCAGAAGGTAGATGAAACTATCGATCATGGCTCGGGCTCGCTTTGGGAATCTCGAGGTCAATAGGTCAATTGAAATATGGGCTTTTCTATGCTGAGCATAGGCTATGGCAAAGTAAACCACAATAATCATAATAAATTCAGAAAGCTCATTGGTGCCACGGATAGGTCGGTTCAAAATGGCTCGTAGAAGAACATCTGCTGTAATGAGGAGCATCAACAACATAAGAAATGCCATTCCGATGCTATTTAAGAGTCGACAGATTGAAGCAATCCCCTTCTCAATCAGTTCAAGCGAGTGGCTTAACTTCAAGACCATATTTCCTTAAACCCCCTTATTAAAACTTATCCCTCTTCCCCAGAGGGAAAAGAGAAGAGGGATGGTTTCACACTTATTTGTACTGTTTTATCAATCTTAGCATCTCATCCATAAAGGCTTTGGCTGGGAAACCCCTTGCTTCCTGTTCTTTCACCCATTTTTCACGTAAGGGACTAAGTGTATCGATCCATAGCTTTCTTTCTTCTGGAGTAAGAGAAATGAATGTGTGACCCCGTTTCAGGGCCTCTTCACGGCCTCTTTTGGTCTCTTCTGCCCCCAGTCTTAACCATTCCTGGATCCCGAATTCTCGATTGTCAAGAAAGACCTTCCGGATATCTGGAGGGAGGGAGTCGAATGTTTTTTTATTCATGATGACTATTCCGGATGAATCTCCAAAATCGGCTTCGAGATAATTGTTTGTGACCTCAATAATTTTCATGGCAAACATCCCAGCATAGAGATCCCAGGAACCGTCAATGACTCCTTTTTGTAATGCCATATACCTTTCTGGCCCAGGAATGGCAACAGGGATTGCTCCCAAAAAGTCAGCCAGGGTGATATACCATCCGGTGGCTGCCACCTTGAGACCCTTGATATCATTTGGCGTGCGAACCACCTTCTTAGGTGAGTGGAATACGAAGGGTGCCATGATAATATCATATAATACCACCACGTCTTTCTGTTTTTCACGAATGATTGGAAACTTCTCTCTCAATTCATTATAAACACGCAATCGAATATCAATATTTGGCCAAGGCTGGGGCCAGTTTAACCCAGCCATACATAGGCCAGTATCGAGAGCAAACCGGCTCATATCTTGATTGAGCATGCCATAGGCCATATCGGTTACCCCAGCAATGGTGGCGTCGTAGAATTCTTCAGGCTTGATCAAAGCTCCGGCCCCATATACGGTGATCTCAACCCGACCGTTAGTATCCTTATTAATTTTTTGTGCCCAATGGGTGAAAGTCATCCCCAAAGCCGTTGGGGGGGGATAATTGTGAGCAAATTTTAATTTAATGGTTTGAGCCGATGATAGATCAGTCAATCCACTTATGAAGAAAAATGAAACCAGAATAATTAAAAATCTTTTCATATTGCACCTCCATTGGGATAGGGTATAAAAAAATATAGAGAAACTGAAGTTTATTAACGATGAATCCTGGTCCGAGGCTCATCACAGGCTTTAACGATATTCTCCACCTGTAACCATTAAAAAGTGAAAAATGGGTCTATCAATTCTTTGAAATACAATTGGGCAGTGTTTCATCCCTCTGGGGATAAAAATGAGACAACTTTTGGTCAATAAATATTTCTCATCTTCCAACCAGAATTCGATTTCTCCTCCAAGGTCATAGACATTGGAGGTATCAGTTCCAAAAAACCCCAAGATTTCATCATAATCGTGGGTATGCTGTGGGAATCCTCCAGTAGGATCAGTCGCCCCTTTCCAAAGCCATACCGCTTCCACATATGGACTTCCTTTGATGATTTCCTTTCCTAACCACATCATGAAATGTGACCTTTCAGACGGCTCTCCAGGCTTCGTCTTTTTTCTGAAATCGGGTAATTCTAACCCTGACTTAAATTCTGTAATGATGTGGTTTTCATATTTTCTGTTGGACATGAGCTCCTGACCTCCTACCTTTAAATTAGACACGCTCCTCAACAAATTCGATCAAATCTTTAACTTTCTCTTTGTCTCTATGAGGCATTGCTTTTTGAAAGGCTTCTTTGCAATAAGGACAGGCAGTGATCAGCAGTTCAGCTCCTGTAGCCCTAAACTCTTTTAACCTCTCTTTTGCAGTATCTTTTGATAGATGAGGGACATAGTTGCCAAGAATCCTGGAACCACAGCAAAAGGAATTTTCTCTATTTCTTCCCATCTCTATTAGCTCTACTCCCTCCAAGGAGGTTAATACCTCTCTTGGGGTATCATAGATCTTCAATCCCCTGCCAAGGTAGCAAGGGTCATGGTAACTGACCTTCACTTTATCTGTTCTTCTACTTTTTAGCCTACCGCTCTTAAAGGCATCGAGTAGAAATTGGCTGATATGGTGACCATTGATACCCTTATAGTCAGGCAGGATCTCAGGATATCTCTTTTGAATAAACTCCTGGCAATGAGGATTAACGAATACAAACCTCTTTTCTTTAAGAGGTTTCATGTTTAACCAATTGGATTCAACCAGTGGTTTTACTTCTTCCCAAAATCCAAAGTCATAAAGCGAGGCGCCACAGCATCCTTTTTCAGAAAAGGATGAGACCGGAGTTCCAATCTTTTCGAATAATCTGGGCAGGGCTTCATAGATTGTCTTTTGGGCTTGATTGTGAGAACACTCTGTAAAGAGAACGGTATCTGCTTGATCATTCTTAATCTGATTAGGGAGATTGAAGGGAATTGCCTCTCCATAATCTTTCCTTTTCTTGATCTCATCATATATCTTTTGGAGACTCTTCTCCGGAATAAAACCTCGCTTGACCATCTCACTTCTTAATAGACGAATAATGTCAGAGATATCTGCATAGGGAGGGTGACAATGGATGATATTGCAGTTACTGTCGCAGGCGAGACAACTGGCACAGCTAAATACATAGTCTGCTGTGGAATGGTTAAAGTCTATTTTATTCTCCAATAGAGCCAAAAGAAGGAAAAGATAGCCTCCTCCGCTAAAAGTAAAGGAGGGATCATGCCAATAGATTGGACAGAGAGGATCGTTTTGGGGCCAAGATCCATAGGTACATCGACTGTCTCTAAGACAGCGGGAGGCAGCACCTTGAACATCTTTCAGGGTCATTGTTAATTTCATAGTTCCCCCTCCTCAAATAGTCCTGAATCCCTGTTTAAAATATTGTGTGGGTCAAGGGCTTTCTTAATTTTTCGAAGGACTTCCATATAGGTACCTGCTCGGTTTGATCCAATGGGACGGATAGGAATCGCATGATATTTCTTTAGAGCCACTTCGTACATTTCGTTAAACTTTTTGGCTATTTTTTCACGCGTTTTGATGTCATTGGGGTCAGGAAAACCGGAGATTCTCAGAAGAATGGAACGACCAAAATCAAATGGATGAGAATAATAGTTAATGGGATTGATCTTTTTCCCAAATTTTATAAATTCATTCATTGCAAACTTCTCTATCCCCTTCATATCGTTAGGCTCAGCAAACACATACCAACCCATAAACCTTCCTTTACTCCAATGGACAGATTCTCGATAATGGAAGTCTCCATACTGCTGTCTAAACCCATCAAGGGTCGCTGGAAATTGATTTTCAATCTCCTCTTCTGAGAGTACCCGGCCATGATATTTTTGGGCCACTTTTGCACATATTTTTTCATAGAGCTCCACCTGCTCAGGGTATCCGGAAAGAAGAGAAGAAACCAAATTATAAGGAATCCCTTCTGGTGGATTCATTACATCAGATTCAAGTATCTTAGGCATTATCGTTTCCATGTCAGGGGGGGTAAGGGGCCAAGTCAGATACATGTGCCAGTTCCAGATGAAGGTATGTTCAGGAATGTTATGATGAATAAGGTCTTTGACATAATCGAGGGCGTCTGGGTAGTTGTTAAATCCGGCAAGGTGGATTTTAGAGGCTTCGTTCACAGGGTGGATTCGAATCGCAGCTTGAGTGATGACGCCCATGGCTCCATAGGCACATGTATATAGGCCTGCCAGATCAGGATAGGGGCCATATCTTAGGTGGCTTCCCACATGGTCAAAGTGGGAGGAACCGGTTCTAAACACTGTTCCGTCGGGGAGAACGACTTCAAGGTCAAGAATAACAGTTAAATATCTGGTGGAAAAACTTTGTGAACCCCTTCCCAGAGCCTGACCCAAAACTGTGCCTGGTCCTGGCATTGTCCCCACTGCACATTTAAAACCTGTTCCCCTCAGAGCTGAGGTAAGTTTGTCAAAACTGACTCCAGGTTCTATGACTGCATATCCTGAGTCAGTGTTGATCTCAATGATCTTATCCCTCCGTCGTTGATCTAAGATGATTCCCCCATCTGTGGTCCCAAGCATGATCGGAGCGGTTCCAACGGATGTAATTGGGAATTTATATCGGTTAGCAATTTTAAGGGTTTCCACCACGTCCTCTCGTGTTTCTGGAAATACCACCAAGCTCGGTTTACGGAAAGGCCACATTTGGTCGAAACCCTGTCGTACGCGGCTATAGGTAATCAACGTGATCTCATCGCTTCTTACCTTATTTTCCCCGATGGCTTTAGTCAATTCCCTTTGGATAGCCCCCTTATTTTTCATTATTATTTTTTTCTTCATGACAAGTACTCCTTTTGATCCCAATCCCCCATATCAGGAATATTTTTAAGATGTTGGGGTTTGAATGATGGCGTGGAGTAAAAAGGTGATCATGTTTTGGGCCACTTCTTCTCTGGTTAAACGACCTTCTTCCCGATACCATTGATAAAATGAATTTACCGTTCCAAAGATACTGAAATTCATCACCAGTAGGTCGATGTCTTCTCTCAATCGACCTTGTTTTGAGAGTTCATGAAGTTTTTTCATATACATGTCGAAGATCTCACGTTGCATCTTCACCATAATCTTGTGGTATTTATCTCTCAGCAGATGGGTATCTGTAATCACAATTTTACTTTCCTTTTTTCGGTTGATGTGAAAGTCAACAATGTGGGCTCGGAGCATTTCTCGCAGGCACTCTTCAGGATCTTCAATTTTTCCTTCAATCAGGCGTAAGGACTTCATAAGATCTTCTGTTGTTGATCGGATAATTTCAAAAAGCATCTCTTCCTTGTCATTGAAATAATGATAGATGATGGAGCTGGTAATTCCAACTTTGTTTGCAATATCTCGGATGGAAGTATCCAAATATCCTTTCTGAAAGAATAGGTCAACCGCCGCTTCGAGTAATAATTCTTTAGTATTCTTGTCGGTCTTTATCTTAAATTCTCCTATGGAATAAAATCTTATAGTTTTTGTGGTAAGAGGGACCTTTTCAAATATTGAGCCGATTGATCGATTGATCGATCAATCGATTACCATAACCCCAAAAACTTGTCAAGAAAAATTTTGAGACCTATAGAATGCCCCACTCATTCGGGGAATCAGGCAGGGATGTCGGAGAAAATTTTATAGCGGAAACCTCAGCTTGTCCCATAACTACAG
>JBBIRT010000156.1:0-6913 GCA_037441725.1 Deltaproteobacteria bacterium
AAAAGTTTTGGAATGACACCTCTGCATTCATTCTTGGAAGTTTTTCAGAGCTCTCATTTTTCAAATCTTGTATAAGGAGGATCAGATGAGTTGGGTTGTGATTGACCGTGAAAAATGTAATCAATGCGGGATTTGTGCTCAAGTATGTCCGAGGTGTTTCCAGAAGAATGGGGATGGGGTTGCAGTTGAAGCCAACGAAAATTGCTGTGCCCTCTGCGGTCATTGTGTTGCAATCTGTCCTGTGGGTGCAATTACCCACTATCGGATGGATATGGAAAATTTTAAAGAGATCCATAAAGGAGAGATCATTTCTACGGAAAATTTTATCCAATTCATCAGAGAAAGACGAACCCACAGGCACTTTCTAAATAAAAAGATTCCTAAAGAAGATTTAGAAAAATTGATCGATACGGTTCGCTACACCCCCACTGGGGGGAATGACCAAACCGTAGAAATCATCCTTATTCAGAGCCCAGAAAGAAGAAAAAGGCTCTCCAATCTTGCTGTGGATCATGTGGCAATTATGAGTGTTGAGCTTACTAAGAAATTACAGGAACTCAAAGCGAATGGTCAGGGAAGCCCTGAAGAAATATTACAGTTAGAGAAGATGATCCGATTCCGCAATTTCTTGATGCAAGCAAGAGAAGAGGGACGGGATCCGGTTTTTTATGAGGCTCCTGCAGTGGCAATCTTTCATTCCACGGTAAAGACAGTGACTCCCAAAGACAACTGCGTGATTGCCTCCACCACAATGGGATTATTGGCTCGAACCATGGGATTGGAAACCACTTATATTGCCCTCTTTGAAAATGCAGCTAAAGCCTACCCCCCTATTAGAAATGAATTGAGATTACCTGAAGAAAATCAGGTTTTCAGCGTCCTAGTCATTGGCTACCCTAAATTTAAGTACCATCGAACCGTTGATCGAAAACCTATCAGAATAAGATGGGAATAGGGGAAAACCCATTTATACCTATTAAAAATTTATTAAAACTGCTGGGATTTTAATTTAATTCTGCAGATTTTCCTGTGGCTGTATCTGAAGAGTATAGTGTTATCCTCTTTCTTAAGGAAACAATTTACCTCAGGGATGTATAGATGCTGGGTAAAAACCCCGTGGGTCTATAAGGTTTCGGGCAACACCACGTTCTGTTTGATTAAACTCTCTTTCAAATCTCCAATATTCACATTTCTTACTTTCACTCCACTCTTGATGGCCAGGGCTGCGGCTGTGCCTGCGGCCTGACCGTAAAGAATACAGTGAGGAATCAGGTTGTAATCATTGTTTACAATATCATCAGATGAGAAACTTCGACCAGCCACCAGAAGATTCTCTACCTTACGAGGCACGAGGGCCCGGTAAGGGATATGCATATGGGGATGTTCGGCAGAAACGATTTTTCGGAGCTGGGGTAATACGGCGATGGTATCCTCATAAGTCTTTCCTGAAAGCCAATCCTTCTCAGTGACCACATATTCTCCAATCAACCGGCGACTGCCCCTTGTTCCGGTTTGTGAGGCCGTATCAAGGATAAAGCTCTTTTCAAATCCTGGAACATTCTTTTTGAAAAAGTCGTATGTAATCAGCATCTTCTTTCGAATTTCAACCTCTGCCTTGGTAAGGTCTTCAACATTCAAGATATCCAATCCTGGTATCCAGTTGCTGACCCATAAAACATCATCCCGGGCACTTCTCTGAGCAGCCGGGAATCCCCCCAACTTTATAAGATTACCCATCAACTCCGCATACTTCTGAGGCTCTGTCTTTCTAAACTTTTCGTGTGTTTTAGTATCAACATTTCCCAATCGAAAGACGACTGCAACGGTAGCAATTCTGAGATTGGGCTTGATGCTTCGATCAAATTCTGCCCCTGCTGAAGGTAACAGATCTCCATCTCCAGTCCCATCAATGATGACCTTTCCAAGGATAGCCTGCCTTCCAGATTTACTTTCAAAGATGACCCCTTGGACCTCGTTCTTCTCAACAATCGCCTTTGTCCCCCACGAATGGAGGAATAGCTTTACCCCAGCTTCCTCAACCATATCATTCAGAACACATTTCAATATCTCCGGATCGACCATGGCCCCCAATTGCACCCTGTCTTCAACCACGAAGAATTGATGAAAATCTCTCCAATACTCTACCAGTTCTTTATCATTTGACCCCACCTCTTCGTATCTTTGATGGACTGAGGCACCCATGACGTCTAATCGGTCAAGCCATTCTTTACATTGCCCGGCGATGATCATCCTTTCCGTCCCATCACTCAAATGGGGGATCATGATGACCAAGCCACCCGTTGCCATTCCTCCGAGATGTCCATATCTTTCTAAAAGGATGGTGTCAGCGCCATTCCTCGCTGCTGATATGGCTGCTGCATGTCCTCCTGGACCTCCACCCACAACGACAACATCTGCCTCCCGAATCACTTTAATCTCACTTGCAGGTTCTAAAATAGTCTTCATTGATGGTCCTTTTTCCACAACGACACCTCCTTATCAAATGGATGAGATCTCATCTTTTTGGAATTGAAGTATAGGATGATTTCCATAATGGTGTCAAGAGAATGATAAAAATTACTATTTAAAATTAATTGGAAACATGCTATATAATTCAATCAAAAATTGAAAAGGAGGAAATGAAACCATGCCAGATTATGAAGCACTAAAATTGAAAGTCCAGGAATTGGCAGATAGAATTTGGGATGTCCCTGCTCTGGAGGCCAGGATAAGAAAATTGTCTGAAGAAGGGATTCCTCGAAAAAAGCTGGACCCCAAGGAACTTTTAGCGAATAAACAACAGATCATTGATCGAGTTCGACGGAGGGCTGAAGAATATAACTTCATTTTGAAGAATTGTGCTCAGGGCACAGCCCTTGCTTTAATGGAAGAATTTGGGCTAGGCAATATGGAGATTATCAAGGCTTTGACCCCATTTCCAGGCGTGGGGGGGACGGGTGAAATCTGTGGAGGAATCACTGGAAGTTTAATTACCTTTGGACTCTTTTTCGGGAGCGACAATCGATTAGATTATGAGGCGATGAATAAAACGATCATGATGGCACAGAAATTTATGGCCTTCTTTGAGGGTGAAATCGGCCATCTTTATTGTGCTGATATTATTGAAACAGTAATCCTCGGACATCGACTTAACCCCGGGGAAAGTGAAGTAGCAATGATGACCTTCACCAATGAGAAGGGTTTCGAAAAGTGTGGGTTGCCTCCAGGCACGGGTGCAAGCCTTGCCGCTGAATTCATGATTGATAGCCTAAAAGGATAAGAACAATAGGAGGATATTTAGATGGCACAAATCGAACTTGCTGGCCAGATGGTCGAAGTAGACGAACATGGGTTTCTTCAGGAACCTGAAAAATGGAATGAAGAGATGGCTAAGGCTCTTGCAGCTAAAGAAGGGGTAAATGAATTAACCGAGGAACACTGGAAGGTCATTCGATATTTGAGAAACTATTACCTTGAATTCCATATCTGTCCTATGGTTAAAAAATTGACCAAGCAAACAGAGGTAACCCTAAAACGACTTTGGGAGCTCTTTCCCCAGGGACCTGCAAATTCAGCTTGTAAATGGGCAGGGGTCCCTAAACCCACAGGTTGTGTATAAGATCTTAAAGCCATTCCCATTCGAGGAATGGCTTTTTAAGGTCTTTCATGGAAAGGTTTTAGAAAGGGGGGAACCCTCAGGTCCATCTTCTGACGATTAAGTCAAGCACCTGATCGACAGGTGTCTTCTTCTGGACAATCACCTCAGCCCGAGTTTGTAAGAGGATGACACTCTGGGGCAACTCGTAATCCTTATCAATGGCCCATTCTACATCCTGAGGAACTCCAAAATGCTTCTCTAAACGGATGCCTAACTTCCCTATCTCTTTAATCTCTTCATCGCTCAAACAAAAGGAGGCACTTAAATCAGCAGGGCATTCCTCCTCAACGATTCCCAAATCCTTGCAGGTTACATACCTTGCTTTCTTCCCTAATCTCTTCTCAACAATTTCTAAATTATCTTTATTTAAGATGAAAACATCAGGCATGGCCTCTCCACCCACCACGCTCTCGCCCAAACCCCAGTTGGCCTCAATGATCATACGAGAGGTATCTCCGGTGTTTGGATCAGCAGTAAAAATTATCCCTGCAGTTCGAGCATTGACCATCTTCAGGACTGCCACCCCAATAGGATCATTCTCCAGGGGTAACCCTTTCCGCTTACGAAAAGATAAGGAACGAGGATTAAAGGAGCTTGCCCAAACCTTCTTGATCTTTTCTAACAATTCGGCCTTCCCCTTCACATTCAGATAGGTTTCATACTGTCCAGGATGACTGACTGGACCAGCAGAGCGGGTTGATACTGCCACATCCCTACAATTACATCTCTGGCATAAATGATCGTAACAGGAAAGGATCATCTCTTTCATTGTCCCAGGCATCTCTTTTGACTCCACGATCTGACGAATCTCCTTACTTGCCTCATTAAAATGCTGAATATTTTCAATCCTCCCCTCCCTCTTCCCAAGATAGTCCCTTATCTCTTGAAGGGCATTGGTCTGAAGCATGAAATCCTTATAGGCATCCAATGAGAGGGCAAATCCAGGGGGAATGGGCAATCCAATCTTTGCCATCTCCCCTAAATTACCGCACTTCTTCCCTACCATCTCGCAGTGTTCTTGACCTAACTCTTCAAACCAGAAAATATATTTCTCAGACATGATCTACCTCCATGAAAAACATCCTTAAATACTCCTCATAGCGCTCAACAGCTTATCCGTAGTTGTCACCCAGCCAAAAGTTGATCGAACATTATAAAGAGTCGCCTCATGGGTAAAGGAAGGCCCCATTGGGCTTGTAGCATCTGAAATGAGAATGGGAAAATATCCGAGAGAAAAGGCATGCCGAAGGGTCGATTCGACACAAATATTCGTGGCTGTCCCAACAAACAGAAGAAAATTAATCCCATAGGTTTTCAAAATGATATCAAGATTTGTTCCAATAAACCCGTCATGTCTCTGTTTCTTAACAATGATATCTCCAGGTTGAGGTTTTAAATCTTCGATGATCTCTGATCCCCATGTCCCATAGAAATGAAGGCGATCCAACAATTCTGGTCGTTCTTTGATCAGAGTGAAAGCCCTTGATTTATGATAAGTGGGTGAGTGGGGGCCACCGCTCTCTGATAAATCCTGACTATATCCCATCTGTAAATAGATGACTTTGACCCCTTTTTGACGGGCAACTTGAATGATCTCCTTACAGGGGTCAATAATTCCTTCCGTGGCTGAAATATCATAACCTGCAAAATCAAAATACCCACCCCTCTTTGCAAAGGCATTTTGCATATCGACCACAATCACTGCGGTTTTAGCGAGATTGATATGGAGCTCTTTGGGTTGGGCTTCAAGGATAACTTCTTGGCTCATCTCATCTTCCCTTAATTTAAAATTTATCATAACATATCAAACTGTTATAATAAAGCATCAGGTTCTCATGAGTTTAAAATGCCTCGATCACTGGAGCGTCTTCCATCTCTGGATCACTTCCTTGAGAAAATTAGGATCATTGATATGATATGGAAAGGCCTGAAGAAGGGTCTCCTTCCCAAGGCTATTGTTTAGGGTCTCAAAGAAGATCTCAGGGGCTCGAGGGTCATAGAATGGACCATCGGGCTGGTCAAAACTGGATAAACCTCCCAAAGGCACAAGGATGGCACGCCACCCTTTCCCTGCGTTGCAGAGTTCTGCAAGACGTTGGGCAATTTGAACCGTTTCACTATGGTTCACCCGGATTGCAGTGATAGCTGCATTGTGGATATGATAGTCCCGACCAGGAAACCTTTCTTTTGCAAAATGGATTGGACCTGTCGAAAAAAAATCGGTATTGCCAGGGATGAAGAGGACAGGAATCCCTTTTTCCAAGGCAGATTGACCCCGAGTCGGTCCTGCATCAAAATCCCCACCGATCAGATGATTCCCGAGTTCTGTAAGTGAAATGTCGCTTACCCCCTCCCCCCCTTCATCCTTTACCATTTCTTCGAGGGCTCTGCCTCCTGTGCCATTGGTATGAAAAACAATGACCTCTTTCCCCCTTTCTTCGAGATAACGCTTCACCCCTTGCGAACAGGGCTCAGTCGTTCCAAGGGTTGATATTAAGATAAGGGGCTTTGAGGATCTTTTATATTGGGTATAAGCTTTTGCCATCCCTGCAACGGCTGTAGCACCATTTTTAAGAACACGCTCTGTAATTCGATTGAGGCCTGTAAGATCACAGACCGTATTGAGCATCATGATATCCCGTGTTCCAACATATGGCCTTGTGTTATGAGAGGCGAGAGTAGAGATCATCACCTTTGGGAACCCAATGGGAAAGGCTCGCATGATGCTTGTTCCCATATCTGTCCCCATCGACCCCCCAAGACTTAAAATGCCATGAATCCTTCCTGTTTCATAAAGGGATAAAGCCATTTGGGTTGCGCCTTTGATCATCACCTCAATGGCTTTTCCTTCATCCTTAATTTTACGGATTTGTTCAAGAGAGCTTCCGACAGATTGCGCCACCTGAGAAGCGCTGATCTGGACTGGAAAAGGGCTTTCTCCCAGGATTCCTACATCCATCAGCAGGGTTTCCACTTCTGCTGCCTTCAAACATTGTGATAGATAGAGGGCCAACTCCCCTTTCGTATCCATCGTCGCCACCAGCAATACCGTTGGCTTTGATTCCATAAGGATTCCCTCTCTAACCATTTAATACTAAGGCATGACGATGCCGCCATCAACGAGGATCATTTGGCCTGTGACGTGGCGGGAATAGTCAGAGGCAAAAAAGAGAATGGCATCCGCAACGTCTTCGGGCTGTCCCATACGGCCTAAGGCTGAAGTCTTAGCCACCCCGATCCGCATCTCCTCAGGAA
>JBBIRT010000157.1:0-6891 GCA_037441725.1 Deltaproteobacteria bacterium
AAACGACCTTTCTGGATGAGAATCCTCACTATCCCATCTGCTATACGGATGAAATCTGGATTCGTAAAGGGAGAAGAGTCAACCCGATGCAAAAACATTCGAAGTATTCAGGCTGGATCTTTGAGAAATGTCTACCCCTCTGTATTATCAGTCCTTCCTCCGCGATGATGAGGAGGTCCCTTTTTTCAAAGGTTGGACTCTTTGACGAGGCTCTTCCAGTATGCGAGGATTATGATTTTTGGCTCAGGGTTTCTTCCCGTTTTCCCATCTTTTTTATTAATCGGAAGCTCATCATTAAAAGGGGAGGACATCCAGACCAACTTTCACAGAGGTCTTGGGGAAATGACCGATATCGTGTCATGGCCTTAGAAAAGATTCTGTCTGAACCTTATCTCAAGGATGAAGAGAGGCAGATGGTTCTTAAAGAGATGAAAAGGAAATGTCAAATTCTCTACCAAGGTTACCTGAAAAGAGGGAAGGAGATAGAAGGAAGACAATATCAAGAGATGATGAGGAGATATGGCATAGAACTATAAATCGCTGGAGGTTGGAGGAGTGTCCAATAAAAGGGACTTAAGGTTAGAGGCTAAATGTTAACCTCCAACCTCAGGCCTCAACCCTCTCACGTTTTTCAAGGATAAACCAGATGAGACCAATCGAAAAAATTCCTATTCAACAAATTGTTTTATCAGATGAGACCTTTTCCATAAACTATCAACCTGATCTAAAGAGGCTGAGGGCATCGATTGAGGAGATAGGTTTGATTCAGCCTGTGCTTTTGAGGAAGAAGCTGACTGGGTACCAGATCATCTGTGGATTTAGAAGAGTGGCCATCACGAAAGAGTTAGGGAAATCAGAGATTGAATCAAGGGTCTTTGAAGAAAAGGAGAGGGATGATTTCAGTTTGTTTAATCTCTCCCTCCATGAGAATCTGACCGGTCGCGGATTTAATATGGTTGAAAAGGCAATGATCCTTGAAAAGTTGATCCATCTTTTTCAAATAGAACCAACGGTGGTGATAGAAAGGTTTCTCCCTTTACTCTCTTTAGAGCCTCATGAGAAGATTCTAAATACTTTCCTTTCCCTGGCAAGGATGGAGGATGAAATCAAAACATATGTATTAAGAGAGGAGGTTTCTCGTTCCAATATCCGAAGAATTGCAAGTTTTTCTTCAGGGGATCAAAGGGCCATTCTTTCGCTCCTCTTGCCTTTAAAATTGGGAGAGAGTCGTTTGAGAGAACTATTGATTCTTTTGAAAGAAATTTCACGAATAGACCAATGCAGCATTGAAGAAATCGTCACGCGACCTGAGATGAGGGCCATTCTCTCTGAGAAGGAGATGACCCCACCCCAAAAAGCAGACCGAATCAAAAAGGTTCTGATGGACCTCCGTTATCCGAGGATGAGGAAACGGGAAGAGAAATTTAGAGAAGGTCTAAGAAAATTAAATCTTCCTGGCAATTTATTCCTTATTCCTCCTCCTTTTTTTGAGGGAAAAGGGATGAAGGCTGAATTTCAATTTGAAACGAAGGAGGAATACCAGAGGATCATAAGGTCTTTATCCAATCTCGCCAATAAGAAAGAGTTTGAGGAGATGATCGAGAGTCTTTAAATTCAAAGCATAAAACCTGACCTTCAAGACGGTCTTAAATGAACCAAAGGTAAAATTCAATGTCCATTTAGGGAATAGGATCATTTAGATTTAGGATTTATTTTGGATTTCAAGGCTGACCAGGATCTATGTTGCCCTTTCAGATCGAGCGAATCTATCTTGAAGAAAAAGCTGAACAGGATTTTATTTCAGAAGCCGTCCTCAAGGCCTTGCCCAATATTCCTGTTGAAAGAGTTCAGGATAAGAAGTCTTTAATAAAACATTTTTTTTCTTTGACTGATCCCATTGGGACTGGGAAGCGGTACCTTTTCTTATCCCGTTTTTATGGAAGGCGGTTAAAACCTTGCCCGGGGACTTCGAATCACATTTGCTGTGGCTATTATGTCATCAATCCTCTCACCAATTGCCCGATGGACTGCTCTTACTGTGTTCTTCAAGGATATCTCAATAATCCATTTCTTAACCTTTACACCAATTGGGATGACCTTCTCTTAGAGATCGAAACCTTCCTATCCAAAAATCCTAAATCCCTGCTCCGGTTAGGGACAGGAGAGCTATCAGATAGCTTGGCATTGGAATCCATTTTTCCGATCTCACAATTCCTCATCCCATACTTTTCAGAAAAAAGGAATGGAATTCTTGAGCTCAAGACAAAATCGAACCAAATTACTCCCCTCCTTCATTTAGATCATCGAGGAAGAACCATTATTTCTTGGTCCATCAATCCTTCCAAAATCATTGAAGAAGAAGAGAGGAAGACAGCATTGATTGAAGAAAGGATTGGGGCAGCTAAAAGATGCCAAGAAAAAGGTTACCCCTTAGGATTTCATTTTGATCCCATCATTTATTATCGAGATTGGGAGAAG
Organism: Deltaproteobacteria bacterium; assembly: GCA_037441725.1. GTDB lineage: Bacteria > Desulfobacterota > BSN033 > BSN033 > UBA1163 > JBBIRT01. The sequence continues at coordinate 2,479 of JBBIRT010000157.1, forward strand.
GGATATCAGGAGACCATCCTTCAACTATTCAAACAGATTGATCCCAAAGGAATTGTCTGGGTCAGTCTTGGGGGATTTCGTTATCCATCGAAACTCAAAGCGATTGCAGAAGAGCGTTTTCCTGAAACGAAAATTTTCTTAGGGGAGTTGTTTCCAGGGAAGGATGGCAAATTCCGTTATCTGAAGGAGATCCGGATAGAGATGTATCAAAAGATGGTCAAATGGTTAAGAGGGGTGGCTTCAGATTTATTTATCTATCTATGCATGGAAAGTCAGGAGGTGTGGGAGAAGGTGTTTGGATGGACACCTGAGGATAGCAAGCATTTGAATCAGTTATTTGAAAAACAATTAAGAAAATTTTTATAAAGAAAAGGTCATGATCATCATGAGGAGGGAATCAGATGAAACTGAAAGGGAAGGTGGCCTTAATTACAGGGTCAACCCGAGGAATTGGGAAGGAGTTTGCGAAAGGGTTTGCTCAAGAAGGAGCCGATATCATTATCAATGGAAGAAATATGGAAAAGGCAAAAGCTATTGCGAAGGAAATAGAGGGACAGGGGGTGAAAGCCGTGGGGATTGGCGCAGATGTCTCTTCCTCTCGTGAGGTAAACAGAATGGTGGAAGAGGCCATGAACCAATTTGGCAGAATTGATCTCTTGGTAAACAATGCTGGGGTCAATCCCTTTATCTTAGAGGCAGAGAAGATTAAAGAAGAAGGTTGGGATCAGGTCCTGGATGTCAACCTCAAAGGGGTATTCCTATGTTGCCAGGCCGTAGGGAAAATTATGATCCAACAAGGAGGAGGAAAGATCATAAACATTTCCTCTGCAGCTGGTCTCATTGGAGAACAGGGTCTCTTACCTTACTGTATTAGTAAAGCAGGGGTCATGGTCCTAACCCGACTCCTTGCATATGAATGGGGTCGATACAATATTCTCGTCAATGCCATTGCCCCAGGATTTATTGCAGGAGGGATGAATGCTCCAATCCTTGACAAGGAAGTGCTCCTCTCGGGTTTAATCCAGCAAGTTCCATTAAAGAGACTGGGTAAACCAGAAGAGATTGTCAATATTGCCATTTTTTTAGCTTCTGAGGAATCCAGCTATATCAATGGGGCAACCCTTCTGGCTGATGGGGGAATGACCGGATATCATCCAATAGGATTCATCGATTTGATTGCCAAGATGATGAAGAAGAAAATTTCGTAAAAAAAATTCTTAAATCTCTTGACATTTTAAAAAAAATCAGATAAATTTAAAAAGTTTTTGTAATTTTCCTTTATTATTTTTATCTTATTCAACCGATTGAAATTATTAAATATTACTTCAATGAGGGAATAAGTGCCAACCATTAATCAATTGGTTCTAAAAGGAAGGAAAGGGATTAAAGGCAAGACTTCAGCTCCTGCTCTTACAGGATCTCCTCAAAAAAGGGGGGTTTGCATCCGAGTGTATACCACCACTCCTAAGAAACCTAATTCAGCTCTTCGGAAAGTAGCTCGGGTGAGATTAACGAATGGGATCGAGGTTACGACTTATATCCCGGGGATTGGACATAACCTCCAAGAACACTCTGTCGTCCTCATTCGAGGGGGTAGAGTAAAAGACCTTCCAGGGGTTCGATATCATATCATCCGTGGCACCTTGGATTCTGTAGGCGTCCAGGATCGTAAACAAGGCCGCTCTAAATACGGAGCAAAAAAACCTAAATAAATTTATTTTTTATTAACCGATACTTTACCCTAACGGGATTAAGGAACTGTTATGCCCAGAAAAAGAGAGGTTAAGAAGAGAGAAATACTACCTGATCCTAAATATCATGATCCCCTTTGTGCTAAATTTATCAATGGGATCATGCGACGGGGAAAGAAGAGTTTGGCTGAGAGAATTTTTTATAATGCCCTCGATCTCATCAAAGAGAAGATGCATTCTGACCCTTTAAAAATTTTTAATCAAGCGATGAATAACGTCAAACCTTTGATTGAAGTGAGACCGAGAAGGGTAGGAGGAGCCACCTATCAGGTGCCCGTGGAAGTGAGACCTGAGAGGAAGGTGGCTCTTGCCATTCGGTGGATCATCTCCTATGCCAAACAAAGATCTGAAAAGACAATGGAAGAGAAACTCGCAGCGGAATTAATTGATGCAGCTAATAATCGCGGAGCGGCCATTAAAAAGAGAGAAGATACCCATAAAATGGCTGAAGCCAACAAGGCCTTTGCGCATTACCGCTGGTAAAGGAGAAAAAAGGGGATTGGGGTTCGACGTGTCAAACGAAGTATCAAAAGAGAGAACTCGTAATATTGGCATCATGGCCCATATCGATGCGGGCAAAACCACTACGACTGAACGAATTCTTTATTATACAGGAGTGACCCATCGAATTGGAGAGGTGGACGAAGGCTCGGCCACAATGGATTGGATGGAGCAGGAGAAGGAGAGGGGGATTACGATTACTTCTGCGGCCACGACCTGTTTTTGGAAAGATCATCGAATTAATATCATCGATACCCCAGGCCATGTTGATTTCACCATTGAAGTGGAACGAGCTCTACGGATTCTCGATGGGGCAGTAGCAGTCTTTTGTTCTGTAGGTGGAGTGGAACCTCAATCTGAAACCGTTTGGAGGCAGGCTGATAAATATCAGATTCCAAGAATTGCGTTTATCAATAAAATGGATCGAGTGGGTGCTGATTTTCAAGGCTGTATTCAAATGATGAAGGATCGGCTTAGGACGGTCCCTATCCCTATCCAGCTTCCAATCGGGAGAGAAGAAGATTTCCAGGGAGTCATCGATCTTATTACGATGAAGGCGATCATTTATGATCCCCACAGCTTAGGATCCCGATATGAAAGGGTGGAGATTCCATCTCCTTACCTAAAGGAGGCTCTGAAACAACGGGAAGCCCTCATCGAGAGATTGGCAGAGTGGGATGATCTATTAATGGAAAGCTTTATTGAGGGGATAGAAGTCTCGGAATTAGAATTGAGAAGGGCCATCAGGAGAGTAACCCTTCAATTAAAAGGAACACCCGTACTTTGTGGGGCGGCCTTCCGCAATAAAGGGGTTCAACCTCTTTTAGATGCCATCATTGATTATTTACCTTCCCCTTTAGATATCCCTCCAGTAAAAGGGATCGACCTCCAAGGACAAGAGCTCAGATTTTCTGCCAATAATGGACACCCCCTCTCTGCTTTAGCCTTTAAAATTATGAACGATCCTTATACCGGCCAACTTACCTTCTTCCGAATTTATTCTGGTTCACTCAAGTCTGGCGATTCGGTATTCAATCCAATTAAAGGGAAGAGGGAACGGATCGGACGACTTGTCAAGATGCATGCCAATAAGCGAGAGGAGATTCAAGAAGTATCTGCTGGCGATATCTTTGCAGCTGTGGGCCTAAAATATACAACGACTGGAGATACAATCTGTAGTGAGAAACAGCCGATCATTCTTGAATCGATGAATTTTCCTGAACCTGTCATTTCTATTGCCATTGAACCTAAGACCAAAAGTGATCTCGAAAAACTTGGAACCTCCCTACAGAAATTAACTCTTGAGGACCCCTCATTCAAAGTTAAAACGGATGAAGAAACAGGGCAGACCATTCTTTCTGGTATGGGTGAACTCCATTTAGAGATTATTGTAGATCGACTCCTACGGGAGTTTCATGTAGAGGCCAATATCGGAAAGCCTCAAGTGGCCTACCGAGAGACCATTACCAAAACGGTTAAGAGCGAAGGCCGATTTGTTCGTCAATCAGGTGGGAGGGGCCAGTATGGCCACGTTTGGTTAACCCTTGAACCTCAAAAGGCAGGAAAGGGGTTTGAATTTGTCAATCAGATCGTGGGAGGAGTGATTCCAAGAGAATACATCCCTGCGGTTGAGAAAGGGGTCATCGAGGCCATGGAGAAAGGTGTCTTGGCTGGTTTCCCAATGGTGGATGTGAAGGTCACGCTCATTGATGGATCTTACCATGAGGTAGACTCATCCGAGATGGCTTTTAAGATAGCAGGATCAATGGGGTTTAAGGAGGGGGCAAGACGTGCCAATCCAATTCTTCTTGAGCCGATCATGTCTATTGAGATCATTACGCCTGAAGAGTTCGTTGGGCCAGTCGTGAGTGATCTAAACTCCAGGAGAGGAAAGACAACTCGAGTCGAATATCGTAAGGGGACAAATGTCATCGCCGGAGAGGTTCCTCTGGCCAATTCATTTGGTTATGTCACTGATCTTCGATCCCTCACCCAAGGAAGGGCCACTTTTACTTTGCAATTTTCCCATTACAGTCCTGTTCCTTCCTCTGTGAGTGAGGAGATCTTATCTGCACTGAAAAGGGTAGCCTGAGGGCACCGAAAGACAAGGAGGGTTTGAGCCATGTCGAAGCCGAAGTTTGAGAGGACGAAGCCGCATGTG
>JBBIRT010000158.1:0-6873 GCA_037441725.1 Deltaproteobacteria bacterium
TGCATTCAAAAGTTTTGGAATTACACCTCTCCATTCATTCTTGGAAGTTTTTCAGGGCTATCATAATTTTTACTTGACAAAGAATTTATTATTAATGTATAAGAATTACATGTGAAAAAAATAACAATTTATTTGTTTGAAAGTCAACTAACTAATTTTATTTGAATGTTAATGGGGGCAAAAGAAGAGATGGTCAATCATTCTTCAAGGAAGGATGAGAAAAAGAATTGTGATTCGCATTTGAGTCGAAGGAAATTTCTAAAAATCACCACTCTATCAGGAATTTCTTTTGGAACTATTGGAATTGTAAAAAAATCCCATCCCCAACCATCTCCTCACTCATTAGCTTTGAGAAATCCGAAGGGGAGGTGGGTAGCCACTTCCTGCCTAAATTGTTCAGCTCGATGTGGAATTAAAGTAAAAGTAGTCGATGAAAAGGCTGTTCAGATCAAAGGGAATCCATTATCTTCTTTGTCAGAGGGCCAAATTTGTCCTCGTGGTCATATTGGTCTACAGGTTCTATATGATCCAGAGAGGATCTTTTCTCCTTTAAAAAGAACTCAGCCTAAAAAAGGGAGAGGAGTCTCACCTCAGTGGAAACCGATCTCCTGGGATCAAGCCTTAGAGGAGATTGCGGGAAAACTCCGAACATTGTGTGAAACTTCCTGCTCTAATCATCTTCTAATCCTATCTGGATTGAATTCAAGGAGTCATGAGGATTTATTATTTAGGTTTGCAGAGGCCTTTGGGACACCAAACCTGATTTCAGGAGAAGGGCTGGATCATGAGGCTGAAAAGACAGGCCGCTGGATGGCAGATGGCCATTTTGATGTTTGTGCATATGATCTTGACCATACCAATTTTATACTCTCTTTTGGAGCCGATATCTTAGAATCTACTCCACCCGTTTCACGATGGCTAAGAAAGTGGGGTAAATTTCGTCGTGAGAAACCCATCCGAACTAAGGTCGTGACTGTCCAGGCCCGTTATTCTTTAACCGCCTCAAAGTCAGATGAGTGGATTCCAATTGAACCTGGTACTGAGGCTGCACTGGCTTTGGCCATCGCCTATGTCATCATAAAAGAGGATCTTTTAGATCATCCATTTATTAATAAATGGAGTTCTGGATTTGAACAGTATAGGGAAATCGTTTTTCAAAATTATGCACCTGAGAGGGTTTCAACGATCACAGGTATTCCAACTGAAAAGATCTATAGGCTTGCAAGGGAGTTTGCCCAGATCAAACCTGCCTTGGCCATTCCAGGCAAAAGTGCAACTGCCTGGCCAGGAGGCTCTTATACTGCCTATGCCATCTACTGTTTAAATGCATTGGTCGGAAGTATTGATACCCCTGGTGGAATTCTATATCAAGAATCTCCTGATTACCGACCGATTCCAAGACTTATTGGAAGTGAGATTACCCCAAAAGGGCAAGGACAACCTTCCATAGATCTTCATGGGACTGAGAAGTTTCCCTTTGCCCATGTGGCCACCAACCAGATTCCTCAGTCCATCCTTGATGGGAAGCCTTATCCAATTGAAATGGCAATCGGGATCAACTGCAATTTTAATATGACTGCTCCTGGTACTGGCCAATGGGAGGAGGCCCTCAAAAAGATTCCCTTTTATGTTCATATGGCTCCATACCTCAGCGAAATGGCTGAGTTTGCCGATTTGGTTTTGCCTTCGACCACTTATTTGGAGGAATGGGGATATGATCACTCATTCCCTGGAGCAGGCTCTGCTGAGGTTCGGATCAAACAGCCTGTGGTTCATCCAATCGGCAACTCAAAATCCATCGGAGATACCCTCTTCCAACTGGCAGAAAGAATTCCAGGAGGGGTGAAGAAGGCATTTGAGGAGATTGGAGGTTCTTCTGAGGGGTTTGTTCGATTTCGAACCTCCTCTCTTATTCCTTGGGAAGAATTTCTCAAGAAGGGAGTCTGGGGGAGAGCACCGTATCAATATAGAAAATATGAGCGACTTTTCAAAACCCCTTCTAAGAAATTTGAGTTCATCTCGGAGAATGTGCAGGCATTTTACAATAAAAGTGGGAAGAAGGTTAGAGAAGGGATCGCCAATTTCCCTCATTATTCAAAAGCAAGATGGCTGGGAGAAGAGAATCAGTATCCTCTAATCCTATTCCCTTATCAACCCCTCCTGACTTTAGAAAACGGGAGTCAGAACTACCCCTGGGCCCAGGAGATATTTCTACCCATGCAAGGAGTCGGGTGGGCAACTCCTGTTGAAATGAATAGTGAGACTGCAAAAAGCTTAAATCTTAGGGATAAAGATGAGGTTTGGATTGAATCCCAGTTTGGTAAGATCAGGACCTATGTCAAGATTTCTGAGGGGGTTTACCCTGGTGTGGTTTGCATCCCATCAGGACAAGGCCATACCTCCTATGGAAAATGGCAGAAAGGGATTGGGTGCAATCCAAACGAAATCATCGGAATCGATTTTGATATGCTGAGTGGGCAATCGGCTTTTTATAACACGAGGGTGAAAATCTATAAAGCATGAAAGGTTTGGATTGGAGGGTATAGAATATAGATCATAATGGACAGTCCTATAGGGGAAAGTGCTTTGCTCTGCATGGGTGGATATGGGGGAAACAATGCCAAGATGGGGAATGGTGATTGATCTGGATAAATGTGTTGGATGTCAGGCGTGTGTGATTGCCTGCAAGGAGGAAAATAACGTCCCTCATGGTTCACCTGAAGAACAAAGGTTGAGAAGGGAGATTTACTGGCACAAAATGATTGCTGTGACAAAGGGTAAATATCCTCATGTAAAAACGGAAGTGATTCCTATGCCCTGCATGCAGTGTGATCATCCACCCTGTGTCACCGTTTGCCCAGCAAAAGCAACCTTTAAACGGGAAGATGGTATTGTAGTCCAATACTACCGGAGATGTATCGGTTGCAAATACTGTATGGTGGCATGTCCATATGGGGCAAGGAGTTTTAATTACAAATCGCAAGAGGCAAAGCCTTATCACCACCAGGATGAGCCTCCTGATCGTAAGTCTTGGGGTCCCTGGCCCTTTCCTGTAAGAACCCAAGGTGTTGTGGAGAAATGCACCTTCTGTTTTCATCGGATCGATCAAGGACTTAAAGAAGGGAAAAAGATTGGGATAGTGGTGGTTCCAGCCTTTGTGGAGGCCTGTCCATCTCATGCAAGGGTATTTGGGGATTTGGATGATGCCCAGGGAGAAATTGCAAAACTTTTGGCATCGCGGTCTTCATTTCGGATTCGGGAAGAGTTGGCCACCCAACCAAAGGTGTTTTATCTCTCCCGATAAACTCTTTAAAGGAGGGACGTTTACTCATCCCTTTTGAAATTGAGCGATTCTTATCATTGCTATGGAGGGTTGAGATGGCTATCCTCCATAAAATGATCTTAAATCACTTAGATTTGGGTCCTTAAAAGTAGGGTTTCGCATAGGGTAAAGGACTGAACGATGGGAAAGCATTATTCAACAATTGAGGGAAAATCAAAGGGCTATAAGATTTTTATAACTTTTTTAGGAATTATGTTTGGAGTCTTCATTTTGAGCTTTTTGGTGGCCTATCTTAAGGGACAGAAAGTTTGGGGAGTGAGCAACATCATCCCATGGGGGCAACTCATCACATTCTACATTTACTTTATTGGTCTTAGCGCGGGGGCAATCATCATTTCCTCTCTCAGCTATGTATTCAAACGAGAGATTTATGAGCCTATAGGGCGGTTGGCCGTTTTCATGGGAATCCTTCTGATGGTAGGAGCTATGTGCTTTGTCATGGTTGATCTTGGCAGGCCAGAGAAGGCTTGGCGTCTATTCATGTATTTCTACCTCAATAATATGTCCTCCCTCTTTGCCATCAATTCCATTTTTTATACAGGCTATATCACCCTCATGCTGATCTATCTTTGGTTGATCTTTGAAGGAAAGAAAAAAATGGCCTCCATCATTGGAACAGTGGATGTCCTATGGGCCATTGCTGTACATATGGGGACAGGGGCAATTTTTGGACTCATTGGAAACAGGGAGATCTTTTTTTCCCCTATCAAGCCATTTGAATTCCTTACTGCCGCACTCACCTCTGGGACGTCTTTGATCATCTTGACCACAGTGGTGACCTTCAAACTCACCCAGAGGGCGATTAAGGAAGAGTTGATCTTTTCGCTCGGTCGACTTCTTACCGGCATAATTCTGATCCTATTCATCATGGTCTTTGTTGACAAGTTGACTCATTTCTATTTTCCAAACCGTGAGGCAGTGATCTATCTCTTTACTGGAAATTATTGGTGGATTTTTTGGATTTTTCAGATCGGGCTGGGGATTATCCTGCCTCTGATTCTTCTCACCCATCCGAGAACGAGGAGATCCATGAAGGGGGTTGTCTATGCAGCAACCTCGGTGATCATAGGAGTCTTTGGAGAGAGGGCAGCATTGGTCATACCAGGCACCGCTCATCCTCAGCCGTTATTTCCGGGAAAGATTGAGGGACCGTGGGGAGAACCGGGGATCTTTCCCATCACTCCTTGGGAAACTCTGCTTAGTCTGAGTATTGTCTCTTTTGTGATTCTCCTGTTTGTCCTGGGGTTGAGGTATTTAGAGATCCTCCCGGCTCGTGAAAATGAGCCCATTTCTGGGGGATAGACCCAATGATTGAATTTAATAGGGCTTCTTAGAGAAAGATGATTTAATGTTAAGGCTATTGAGAATTGGGATGGTCCTTAGACCTGAATTTGGAGGAGTAACTTGAGGGCAATTGCCATTGTGATTGAGGTTTTAATTTTAATGGGGATGACCTACTCCATCTTCCTTGCTGTCCGTCTAATAATCCTTGATGTTGGCTTTAGTTTTAGATATGACCGATATGTGAGATGGGCACTTGGGATTGTTGGAATGGTTGTTTCGGCATTTTTTATTGCCCATTTGACCATGTTTTACCCCAAACTTCTCCCGTAAGAAGGATTTCTAACCAAGAGAGGGAAAGGTCATTTTTTATTTCTCTCTCAATCTTAGTTCGAGGAATTGACGTGGATCCGACATATCTCAACTTCTGGGAAAAGCAAAATACATATCTTATGAATATTATTTATCCCATCAGCATTGGATTTTGCATCATCCTCATAGGACTGCTGGCACTTTTTATTTATACTTTTCGACAACAGCATTATCGACTATGGCATCTTGGGAAAGAGGAGGACTGTTCAGGTAATCGCTCTGAAAGGTTAAAGACCTTTTTTACTGTGATCTTTGCTCACGCACGTTTCTGGAGAGAGGGTTACCCAGGGACAATGCATTTCCTGATCTTCTGGGGGACCCTCTTTGTCTTTTTAGGGAAGGGGATACGCCTTTTTACCCCTTTGACTGGCTTGGCCATTCCCCCTCAAGGGATTTATCTCTTTGCATCCTTTATCTCAGAAGTGGGGGGAGGGCTTATAATTGTTGGGATGGGGATGGCTATTGTCCGCAGGTTCATCCTTAGACCATCAAGACTCGATTCGAAACCCGATGACCATTTGAAATATATTTGGGTTTTCCTGATCCTTTTCACTGGCTATCTGGCTAAAAGCTATCGATTGGTTCTTTCAGGGGGAGTTCTTTTAGGGGACTCTTCTTCATGGATGCCAATTAGCACTCTCCTATCAAGGTTTATCCTCATTTTGCCATCCGAACCACTGAATGAACTTCTCCTCTGGCATCGGGTCTTGATTCACGCCATTCCTGCCATTCTTTTATTTGGTTACATCGTTTTAAGTCGCTCCTCTCTCGAACACATCTATCTTTCTGCCCTCAATGTCTTTTATCGGTCCTTATCTCCCAAAGGAGCTATACGGCCAATCCCCAACTTTGAAGAGGCAGAAACCTATGGGGTTTCAGAAATTAAAGAATTTACTTGGAAACAATTGCTTGACCTGGAGGCTTGTACACGTTGTGGAAGGTGTCAGGATAACTGTCCAGCCCACCTAAGCGAAAAACCGCTTAACCCTAAAAAGGTGATTCAAGATCTCAAAGCTCATCTTCTCAACCAAGAAGGGACTCTCATTCCGATAGATCGGCCAAAGGAATCTGAACCTGCCCCCCTGGTGGGAGAGATCATTTCAGAAGATACGATATGGTCATGCACAGCCTGCTTGAGCTGTTATGAGCAGTGTCCAGTCTTCATCTCTGGTTTTGACAAGATCATTGAGATGAGGCGGAGTAGCGTTCTCATGGAGAGTCGATTCCCCAACGAACTCAAAGAAGTATTTAGAGCGATGGAGAGGAAGAGCAACCCCTGGGGGGTCGAAAAGTCCCAGAGGGCTGATTGGGCCCAAGCACTCGGAGTGAAGACACTGGCTGAAAATCCCGAAGTGGAGTGGCTCTATTTTCCTGGATGTTTTAAAGGTTTTGACGATCGAAATAAGAAGGTAGCTATTGCCGTGGTAAGGATCCTCCAGCGGATGGAAATCTCTTTTGGCATCCTTGGTCCAGAAGAGGGATGCTGCGGGGACCCCGCTCGACGGACAGGAAATGAGTATCTCTATTCTATGCTGGTAGAAAAAAACTTGGAGACATTTGAACGTTATAAAATCAAAAAGATCCTTACCACCTGTCCTCATTGTTTTAATACCTTAAAAAATGAATATCCCCAGTTTGGGGGAAACTTTGAGGTCATCCACCAGACAGAGTTTTTCAAAAACCTCATTGAAGAAAAAAGGATCCATCTGCGTGAAGGGTCCACCGTTACCGTGACCTATCATGATTCCTGTTATCTCGGCCGCTATAATCAAATCTATGAACCCCAACGGGATATCCTGAAGGCAATTCCGGGAATTATCCTTAAAGAGATGGAGCGATCATATGGACAGAGTTTCTGTTGCGGGGGGGGAGGCGGC
>JBBIRT010000159.1:0-6818 GCA_037441725.1 Deltaproteobacteria bacterium
TGCAAGGCGATAAATCGTTCGTACATGGACGCTCAAATATTCCGCTGCTTCCCGAGGGGTCATGATCTCTTTCATAGACTCACTCCATTCCTTTGTCGAGTACCTCTCTCACCTTTTGTAAAAGGGACCTGGGTGAGAAAGGCTTTTGTAATATATTAGTTCCGGGAATTAACACCCCTAAGTGGACAATGGCATTGTCAGTATAGCCCGAGGTGTAGAGGACTTTTATGTTTGGCTGGAGGGACTTCAGTTGATCTGCTAACTCTTTTCCATTCATTCGGGGCATGACTACATCCGTAAACAGGAGGTCTATCGTCCTCCCAGGATTTTCCTTGACCCTCTGGAGTGCCTCTTCACCATTCGAAGCCACCAATAGGGTATAACCATGATGTTGCAAGATTCGTTGGGCAAGATTTTGCACAGAGAGATCATCCTCCACCAATAGGATGGTTTCTTTCCCTGCGGGCAAAACATCCATCTCCTCCCTCCGTGAAAAAGTATCTAATGTCTCTTCAATTCTCGGCAGGTAAATCTTAAAAGTGGTTCCATGGTTCGGTTCACTATAGGCAAAGATGTTTCCACCACTCTGGGTCACAATCCCATAAACGGTTGATAGTCCTAACCCTGTCCCTCTCTCTTTTGTCGTATAAAAAGGCTCGAAGGCCTTTTCCAATACCTCCTGACTCATTCCAACCCCTGTGTCTGTGATTGCTAACATGACGTATTGGCCAGGACGCATTCCGATATGGGTTTTGGTATATTCAAAGTCTATTTCGATATTGAGTGTCTCAATGATAAATTTTCCTCCTGTGGGCATCGCATCCTTTGCATTTACCGCAAGGTTGAGGATGACCTGCTCGAGCTGCCCAGGATCAATCTTAACCCTCCATAGATCATCGGCCAGGTAGAGGACCATTTCGATATCCTCACCTATGATCCTTCGAAGCATCTTATCCAAGTCTCTTAAAATGGAATTCAAATCAAGGACTTTGGGTTCTAAGATTTGTTTACGGCTGAAGGCTAATAGCTGTCGGGTCAGGCTGGATGCACGATCAGTCGCCATTTGAATCTCTCGGATGTTTTCTCGAAGGGGATCATTTTCTTTGATCTCATAAAGGGAAAGTTGACTATAGCCCTTGATGATGGTCATAAGATTATTAAAATCATGGGCAATTCCTCCTGCCAGCCGACCAATAGCCTCCATCTTCTGGGAGTGACGAAGTTGTTCTTGGAGTTGATTCTTCTGTGCCTCTGACCTTTCGTGTTCAGCAAAAAGTTGAGCATTGGCAATGGCCCCTGCAATCTGTTGACCGATTCGTTCAGCAAGCCTTAAATCTTCTGCTGAATAGAGGTTTGGTTTTTTTGAGAATAGATGAAGCGTCCCAATCACCCTGTCTCTTGAGATTAAAGGAGTTAATATCATTGATCGTATGCCGGACCGAAAGGCGTTTAAAAGGATTGGATAATTGTTAACCATCTCATCCTCATCTTCAGTCTGGATGAGAATGCCTGATCGTTTGGATTGAAGGATATCAAAGAGATGGGTTAAGGGAAATACATCATCTTTATTCCGTCCTTGTATCTCAATTCCATGGACATAGGCAATTCTGAAGGTTTTTTCTTTCTGATTAATGGTGACAATTGAAATCTGATCAAAAGGAATCAGTTTTTGGGCCTCTTCAGCGAATTGTTCATAGACCTCATCAATATTTAGGGTTGAACTGATGATCCGTCCAATCTTGGCAATGACTTCATTTTCTTTGGCCATCTTTTGGGTGGCCTCTTCATTTTTCTTCAGTGCCTCTTCTATCTGTTTAAGTCCAGTAATATCCTGATTGGCACCGATGAATCTCAGGATGTTTCCAGCATCATCTCTCAATATCCTGATTCGAGCTGCAATATGACGGATTTCTCCGTCCCGCCGAATAATGCGGTGTTCGATGTAGATGAGTTGATCCTGCTCGGTACTTTTTTCCGATTTATCTTTAGTCTGCAGATAAAGAGGCATATCCTCAGGGTAGAAGAAGCGATCAGCATATTCCTTCCACGCCATTCGATATCCCCCTTCTTTCTCGGCTGTGGTCCCATAAAGGGCGTAAAAGGGATCATTGAAGATGAATTCTTGAGTATTAAAATCAAATTCCCAGTAAGCGATATGAGCCATGTCCATTGCATCCAGAAGAAGCATTTGTGTGTTTTGGAGCTTTGATTCGACCTTTTTCCGTTCATGGATTTCGACCTGTAAGGCCCTGTTTGTTTGAAGAAGTTCTGCCACTCTTTCCTCAATCCGGATTTCAAGTTCTTCCTTGGTCTTTCGAAGTTCCTCCTCGATCCGTTTTTGTTCAGAGATATCCACATTGACCTCAGCCACCAACCATTCTCCATCACTATTTTGGAAAGGGATGGTCGTAACCTGGATCGGTCGATTCTCCTCCTTTACCAATTTTCCTTCGGTAATCACAGGGGATTTGGTCTCGAGGGCTTTTGGGATTCCACATTCAGGGCATACATCTTTTCTACCCCTGAAAAATTCATAGCATTTTTTCCCGGTAGGATCTCCATATCTTTTTGCCCACTCTGTATTGATATATCGAATATTAAATTCAGAATCGATGATATCGAGACCTGTCTTTGTTACCCCCAGAATAAATTCCATTTGTTGAATGATGGCTTTTAAATCTCTAGTGGTACCCTTTTTAGAATCCATCCTCATCCTATTTGTTGAGAGGGTCATCATGGGTTTCCCTTCTTCCAATAACAATTGGGGAAAATTTAATCATTATATCGGTTTTTAATCCTTTAGAGACAATAAAATCCTAAGAAATTTTTTAATAGCAATTTTTATTCCAGAATATTCATTATTTTCATGAAATATTCAGGATAATTGTGAAGCTTTTGTTTTTTAAGAATTTTTTAGATATGTTTAGATTTGGAAAAATGGATAGGGTAAGGAAAAGAATAATCAGGAAGGATCAATTCATGAAAAATTTTCTTTTAAAGGTACAATTTTGAACAAATTTTATCTCATTCCCCTTAAGACCAAATCTCTTCCTCTTTCCAGATGATTTCGGACAAGCCTCTCCACTAACCTGGGATTCTTTTTCTCGATCGCCTTTAGGATGTTTCGATGATCTGCAATGGAGGCCTTAAAACCCGCAGAGAATGGATGCAAGGCAAACCGATAACTATAGAAAAAATCATGATAGTAATTGAGCAGTTCGATCAATCTCTTACTCTTTGAGGACTTGTAAAGGGTTTCATGAAAATCGGTATGAACCTGGATAATCTTTTCATCGTCACCACTGTCGATGGATTTTTCCAATTCTTCCACTTTTTTTCCGAGGAGAGCAATTTTATCTGAGGTGATATGGAGAGTGGCTAAATAAGCTGCATAACTCTCAAGGGCACATCGAATTCCATAAATCTCTTCGATATCTTCTTTCGTAAATTCCCTGACGGCAAACCCTCCTTTGGGAAGTCGCATTACCAGGTCGTCCCTTTCAAGTTTATTGAAGGCCTCTCTGACAGGGGTTCGACTGATCCCTACCTGACCTGCTACCTGTTCTTCAATCAGGCGCTGACCTGGTTTTAGTTTTCCACTGAGGATAGATTTCTTGAGGGATTGGTAGACCTCTTCTCTTAATGACCTCTTTTGGGGAGTGCGAAGAGCTCCGAATGATGTCCTCATATGATCCTCCCGAATTTTTTGTATACGATATTCAAAGCATATTTCACTTATATTCTATGGATTTAACCTTGTCAAGTCTTTTCTTGTTCAGTAAGAAGTTACTTTGCGCAAAATCATGGGTTATTGACAAATGGTCCAATAGAAAGGTAAATTACGTTTTACTTATTAAACCTACGAGTAGGGGGAGCCATCCAATGAGAGAAAGGTTAGTCTTAAGAGAATTGTGTCGATATTCTATAGGCACCTGGGCTGATATCATTTATCGAAATGCCCTCCTTTATCCCGAAGAAGAAGCCTTTATCTATGCCCAAGAGAGGATTACTTTTTCCCAATTTAATTCGAGGGTCAATCGGTTGATTAATGCCCTTCATTCCCTTGGGGTAAAGAAGGGGGATGGGATTGGGATCTTTTCCTGGAATTGTCCTGAATATTGTGATGTCTATGGAGCCGCCATGAAAGGTGGATTTATTATCTCACCGTTGAATCCGAGATTACAGGCAAAAGAGTTAGATTATCTCATCAATTATTCAGAAATCAGCACCCTTTTTATAGGTCGGGAATTGATGGGAATGGTGGACCGACTCCGAGATCATTTCCCTAAGGTAAAAAATTATATCTCCTTTGAGTCTTCTGGCCCCAATACCATTTCTTATTATGACCTCCTATCTGCCCATTCAGAAGAAGAGCCAGATGTCCTGGTGAAAGAAGAGGATCCTTTCCTTATCTTTTATACAAGTGGGACCACGGGTACCCCCCGCGGTGCCCTGTACACAGAGGGCCGGAATATTGAAAATACTCGAACAAAAGCGATCCAGATGGGGGTGGCTATTGGAGACAAGCATATCATGATCTTACCCCTTTTTCATATTGGTGGATACAGCCATTTCTGGGCATTCTTCTATGTAGGGGCAAGCAATGTGATTATGGCACAGAGATCCTTTGATGCGGAAGCCACGCTTCGTGCCATTGAGGAAGAAAAGGCCACGGACGTCCATATTGTCCCTACCCAGTTAGTGACCATCTTGAATCTCCCTGATATTGAGAAATACGATTTAAGTCATCTCAAAAGGATTTGGTATGCTGCCTCCCCCATGCCAGTAGAATTATTAAAAAGAGGGATGAAAAAATTTGGATCAATTTTTATGCAAGGATACGGGCAGTCAGAATCAGGGCCAGAGATTACCTTTATGCCTAAAAAGTTTCATCAAGTCTTGGATAAGTCTCAAGAGGAGCAGAAGATATTGGCCTCCTGTGGGCAACCTTCATTGGGGGTCCATGTAAGGATTGTGGATGAAAAGGATCAGGATGTTCTCCCTTATGTGGTGGGAGAGATCATTCTGCAGAGCAAGGCCATCATGGTAGGATATTGGCATAAAGCGGATGAAACCCGTGAGGTCATGGTGAATCAGTGGCTTCACACGGGGGATATGGGGTATTATGATCAAAAAGGGAATATCTATATTGTTGATCGGAAAAAGGATATGATCATTTCAGGGGGAGAAAATGTTTATCCCCGGGAAATAGAAGAAGTCCTCTACCAGCATCCAGCCATCTTAGAGGCAGCCGTCATTGGTGTTCCAGATGAGGTATGGATCGAAAGGGTCCATGCACTGGTTGTTTTAAGAAAAGGAGCAGAGGTCACCGCAGATGAGATTATCGAATTCTGTAAACAGCGGTTGGCGAGATATAAGGCTCCCAAATCGGTTGAATTCATCGAGGCCTTACCAAAGAATCCCCAGGGTAAAATTTTGAAGAGAGAGCTCAAGAAGAAATATTGGGAAAAATCAGAAAAAAATATTTAAACCTAAACCGGAGAGGCGATCTCCTGCTTTCTGGAGAATCGAATCACCGAGTCTGTCATGCCTGTTTGTTTTAAAATATAACCTGCCAAATCAAACACCTTTTTTGATTGATCAACGATGGCCGTGTCACTCGTGGCTACCACCCCTGAAAATCCAATCAGAATCTTTTCAGGGACTTTAACAGCGATAGCCTCCCCAGAAATCCTCTCCTTATTGAAGGCGTTTTTTACCTCCTGAGCCAATCTTCCACTCATACTGATCGGAGCATCAAAAAGAATAAGAGTGTGGTTTGGCTTTATCCTCTTTATAGCTTGAATGATCAGGGAAAGGGCTTTCTGGGTGACCTCTGATTTTTTAAAACTCCCCGAGAGACCTGAGATGTCACGAACAAAACCATCATCTCCAAGAATAAGGGGTCGGCCGGTTAGGCCTGCTTCTATGGTAATCAGAACATTATGACCATCAATGGCAAGATCATGGTTAAGAATTTTTTTAGGAGGGATCCTCTTTTTCTTTCTCGAGGTTGCATCGAAGTCTGAAAAGACTCCCCGGTGAAGAAGATGCCTTTCAGCCGAAGTGAGGGCATATCGATTTCCAACAAGCTCTAAGGAAGCCTTTCTCGGATAACCTCGATTCAGAAGATATCGAAAATCAGCCGATACGTCCTGTAAAATTTTTAGTTTTGAAATTTCCATGAAATTATCCCTTGCCTTGATCGTTTGAGATATTGAGGGAACATTCCAAAAGGCAAGATCAATGGTTTGACCTGAATTTGATTAAAGGGAGTTAGAAAGTTATCGTCGACGCGGAGAAAGGATTTCAAATCCGAGCCTCTCTTGGATGGTTCCCATGATTCCTTTTGGTGCGATGAGGATGACTCCAATGGCAATAGAGCCTAAGATAAGGAGACTGACACTGGGATATTCTGAAAGCCATTGATGGAGAAAGACATAAAGAAAGGAGCCAATAATGGGTCCCTCAATCGTTCCAATCCCTCCGATGATTGTGATGAAAACTAATCGAACCGTCCAATCGATTCCAAAAGCGCTATAGGGTTGAATAAAAATATTATGAAGATAAAGAACCCCCGAAACCGCGCCTGTGACCCCAGCACTGATTAAGAAACATTTTAACTTGCAGCGAAAGATATCCACTCCAAGGGTTTCCGATGCGGTTTCCTCATCCCGAATCGCCATTAATCCAAGGCCAAGTTTAGATCTGAGGAGACCATAGACGAGGACAACCGAGGCAATGCCCACTCCTAAGGCAGTATAATAAATGGTATTAAAAGAGAGGGAATAGGCAGGTTTTACAAAAAGACCCATCCC
>JBBIRT010000160.1:0-2129 GCA_037441725.1 Deltaproteobacteria bacterium
TCCTGAAAGGGAATTGAAAAGGGCAAAGGGGATTACAGAAGAGGTGGGGGTGAGACATCTTTTGGTTGAGTCTAATGAGCTTGAGATCAAAGGGTTCTCAGACAATCCACCTGATCGTTGCTATTTTTGTAAAAGGGAACTTTTCCAGGAGTTGAAAAAATTGGCGATTCAAGAAAGAATCTCCTATGTTGTTGAAGGATCGACGTTGGATGATGAGATCGATTTTCGTCCTGGGAGGAAGGCCATCCAGGAACTCCAAATTCGGAGCCCCCTCATTGAGGCATCATTTACAAAGGCAGACGTAAGAGAGGTATCAAAAGCCCTCGGTTTATCCACATGGGACAAACCCTCTTTTGCCTGCTTGGCCTCACGATTTCCTTATGGAATGGAGATCACAGAGGAAGGGTTAAAGATGGTGGATGAGGCGGAGAATTTTCTCTTCGAATTAGGATTTAAACAGGTTCGAGTGCGCCATTATGGCAAACTTGCCAGGATTGAGATCCTTAAAGAGGAGATGGGACATTTGTTGAATGATCCATTGCGAGAGAAAGTTGTAAGTCAGTTTAAAAGGATTGGATATCATTATGTCACAGTGGATCTTCAGGGCTATCGATCCGGATCCATGAACGAGGTGTTAGGATGAAGGCTATTGCTCTGCTTTCAGGGGGTCTTGATAGTACCCTTGCTGCTCGGGTCATAATCGAATTGGGAATCGAATTAGAGGCCCTCAATTTTATGACCATATTTTGTACCTGCACCAGTCGTGGGGAGACCTGTCTGGCCTCTCAGAAAGCGGTAGAACATCTTGGCATTCCTTTAAAAGTATTGAATGTCTCTGAAGAGTATTTAAGTGTCGTCAAACACCCTGCCCATGGCTATGGAAGTCAAATCAATCCCTGCATTGATTGCCGGATTTTCATGCTGAAAAAGGCTAAGAAATATATGGAGGAGTCAGGAGCCTCTTTTATCGTCACGGGTGAAGTCTTAGGTCAAAGGCCCATGTCACAGAGAAGAGAAGCCATGCATTTGATTGAGAGAGAAGCAGGCCTAAAGGGATTAATTCTTAGGCCCCTCTCTGCAAAGGTTCTTCCCATCACCATTCCTGAGAAAGAGGGATGGGTGGATAGGGAAAAACTCTTAAAGTTTCAGGGAAGATCAAGAAAACCTCAGATGGAACTGGCCCAATATTATGGCATTCGTGACTATCCCTGCCCGGCTGGAGGCTGCCTTCTGACAGATCCAGGCTTTGCTAAAAGGATGAAGGATTTAATAGCCCATTCTCCTGAATTTACATTAAATGATGTGCATCTTTTAAAAATGGGAAGGCATTTTAGGTTTTCACAGGAGGTGAAATTGGTGGTCGGAAGGGATGAGGAGGAAAATCAAAAGATTAAGACCTTCGCATTAGAGAAGGATATTCTGTTAAAGGTTTCGGATTACCCTGGCCCTCTCTCCCTTTTAAGAGGGAGATTCCATGAAAAGGATATTGAAAGGGCAGCCTCTATCACAACCTATTATAGCAAAGCAAGAGAGTCAAAAGAGGTTCGGGTAAGATGTCAAGGGCCTGGGCAAGACCAGGTCCGATTCCTTTCCATCTCATCGATATCTAAAGAGGAGATTGAACCATTGATGATCCATGAATAAGATGGCCTCTTCTTTGAATACTCTATTAATCAGGTTCACCAATAAGAAGAGGTTCTATATACCCCCAATGGATGGGAGACATGATTCTTTTCCAGAACATAATTCAATTCTTGAAAGGTTGAGTGGAAGAGGAGAGGCTCATTAAGAATCTTTTAAACTTTGACTTGTCCTCTAGTGAAATATTAATAAATTTTACTCCTGTCCGATAATCCCACGCCCAATCCTTTCTCAAGTGGATATCGGTCCAAACGACCTGACCCTGGATTTCAAGGGGATTTAATTCATAAAGAGGAGGAAAGAATAGTTTTAATGCAATGTCTTGCCCTGTCTCCATTTCTTCTGGAAGGTAAACCAATAGACCCCCTTCACTGGCATTGGTCGCTCTGCCATATTTAAAAATAAAATTGGTCTTACTATATTTAATGGGAAGGTCCACCTCGTATCTTGGATGTTTTCTTTTTTCAATGGTTATCCTTTTTTCTGTT
>JBBIRT010000160.1:2142-6607 GCA_037441725.1 Deltaproteobacteria bacterium
GTAGGCATAATTGTTTCTCCTCAATTCGATATTCATTTTTAAGAAAAATGAGCAAAAATTATGCCACAGGATAGTGAATCGAGACCCTTTTTATAACTATTCGGAGTTTAAGGGATGATTAGGGTTTGATAAAACATGTGGGAACCATAGAAATCATTTTGAATAGGGAGGGTGTGCATATTGGAACAACTTATTACAAATATTTGCCACTATATTTTATTCCCTTTCGCTCTTTAGGCGGGTATATATGGTTTTATAGCGATGAGCGGAGTTAGGATCTTTGAGGCATAGGGTACATTCTTCTGAGGCAGTATCAAAAGGTTCAAGGAGGACTTCAAATCCAAGTTCTCTATATTGCTCTACCATTTCAGAAAGGCGGGGTTCGTCCATGGTGAAGCGTTTTTCCCAGCCTTCTTTTCTTAATTCTTCTTCACGGGTCATCGATGTCGTTTCTTATCTTGCTTGTTAGAAGAGGAATTAAAATCCTTTTTTTAACATACGGGCATAGTAAGAGCCTGAGGTGTAAAGCGCAGCCACCGGGTTGTGACCTAAGACTCGGTCTTTACTCACCAGGACTGTGCAGAATGCCTTTGAATATTTCAAGAAGAGCGAGTCATGTCCTACACATAGACCGACGAGAATATTAAAATCTGTTTTTTGGTCATTTAAGATCATCGCTTGAGCGATCGGGTTGCACATCGATTCAAATTCTCCGATGTGGATCTTTTCTTCTTCCTTAATTCCAATATTTTCTTTGGGGATTCCTCCAGCCTTACAAGCCACAGAGATGACATCAAATCCCTGTGCTTTAAGGATTTGCATTAAAGAAAGGGCTTCCTTTTGTAGCCCGATACAGAAGGCCACCCCTAATCTTCGATAGCCCATCTTTTGAGCGAATTCGCAGGTTTCTTGAACTCTTGGCTTTGTGGGATGAAATACATAGGGTTTTAAATGACGGTTGATATAGCATTCCCCCTCCTGAATCGAGGCCTTTCTCGCAAACTCAAAGATAGAGTATTTCTTATATTCCTGATCTGCTTTCTTTAATAATCTCTTTTGGTGAAGCGTTGGACAAGAGGTTGGCCCTTTGCCTTTGGGTGAAAGACAGATCCTCTCTTTGATCCCACACCTTGCACACTCTGGTTTTTGGTTAGCCATATTTCTCCCTCGTTTCAGTAAAACCTCAATGGATTTCAAGATATCCCTTTTTCTATACTCCTATAACATAAGATCATCCGAATTGGAATAGTTTGTTTCCTAAACCATTTTCAACCTAATTTTTTTATGTTATATATTGAACATGATTACCGTCGATGAAGCTTTAAATAGGATTTTATCTCACATCCAACCCTTAGGACTCGAAAAGGTTTCCCTTTTAGATGCGTTGGGAAGGGTCATTGGGGAGGACATCTATGCCAAGAGGAATATTCCTCCCTTAGATAATTCAGGAATGGATGGTTATGCCTTAAGATCTGAAGACGTCCAGAAGGCCTCCAAAGAATCTCCTGTTCGGTTGGAAGTGATCGAAGATCTCCCAGCAGGATGGGTTTCGAACAAAACCATTGAGAAAGGAAAGACCATTCGTATTATGACTGGAGCTCCCATCCCAAAGGGGGCAGATACTGTCATTCCTGTTGAGGATACTGAGAGAGGAGATGGATTCGTATTGATTCTCAAGGCTATCGGTCCTGGGGAGAACATCCGTCAATCTGGTGAGGATGTAAAAAAAGGAGAACGGGTAATCTCCCATGGAGATGTTCTCCGTCCAGCAGAGGTTGGGATGCTTGCCTCTTTAGGGCGCTCTTTTGTTTCGGTGTATCAGAGGCCCTTAGTGGCCATCCTCTGCACAGGAGATGAGCTGGTGGATGTGGATGGGGAGCTGAACGAAGCAAGAATCATCTCAAGCAATTCCTATACCCTGGCCGCTCAGGTGAAGCACTGCGGGGCAATTCCTATCCAGCTTGGCATTGCCAAGGATCGTAAAGAGGAGATTGCCGAGAAACTCCGTCAAGGATTGCGAGCCGATGTGTTGATCTCTTCAGCAGGGGTATCAGTCGGGGATTATGATTTTGTTAAAGATGTGATGAAGGATGTCGGAATGGAGATGCTTTTCTGGAAGGTGGCCATGAGACCCGGTCAACCCTTAGCCTTTGGAAAGATTGGAAATAAACCGGTCTTTGGACTTCCTGGGAATCCTGTCTCCTCAATGGTCTCCTTTGAACAATTTGTAAGGCCATCCCTTTTGAAAATGATGGGATTTAAGAAACTTTTTCGACCGGTGATTGAAGCGGTGATGAAGGAAGATTTTAAAAAAGCGGTGGGAAGGCGTTATTTTCTAAGAGGGTTTGTTTCTTTTGAAAATGGTCAGTATGTCGTGACCACGACGGGAGAACAGGGTTCCGGAATTCTAAAATCTATGGTAAAGGCCAATGGTTTGATCATCATCCCGGAAGATCTGGAAATGGTAAGGGCAGGGGAGAAAGTCAAAGTTCAACTTTTGGAATAAATTTTTATCCTTCATCCCATTTTTCCCAAACCCCGATAATCTTTGAGAGTTTACCGATGATTCCTATCATTTCTATTGTTGGTAAGTCCGATAGTGGAAAAACCACCCTGATTGAAAAGTTGGTTCCTGAATTGACCCGAAGGGGTTATCGGATTGCTACAATCAAACATGATGTCCACGGGTTTGAGGTGGATCGAGAAGGAAAGGATAGCTGGCGGCATAAGCAGGCCGGGGCCCACACGGTAGTGATTTCATCCCCGAATAAGGTTGCCCTGATCAGAGACGTTGAAAAGGATCTTAGTCTCAATGAGATTCGAGATAAATTGGTTCGTGATGTAGACCTCATCATTTCAGAAGGATATAAGAAGGATGTCCAACCCAAGATCGAAATTTTCCGAAAGGAAAAACATAAGGAACTCCTCAGCACAAAGGAAGATAACCTTGTGGCCATTGTTTCAAATCAAGAATTTGATATGGGGGTTCCCTGCTTTCGGCTGGAGGATATTTCAGGACTCTCAGATTTTATAGAGAAGAGGTTCCTCACTTCAAAGAGTAAGGACGAGATCACTCTGAGAGTGGATGGTCAGCTAATTCCCTTGAGCCCCTTTGTCAGGAATATGATGATCAAAACGATTCAGGGAATGCTCTCCTCTTTAAAAGGTTGCGATCGGCTAAAAAGGATCGAGATCAATATTGAAGAGAATGATGGAAAATGATTCTCCCTTTTAAAAAATTCCTTCCTTAGAAATATCCTTTTGCCTTCAGTAATTCGGCAGTAAGGATGGCCCCCCCAGCTGCTCCTCGGACGGTATTGTGAGATAGAGCGACAAATCGGTAATCAAAGACATTACATTCCCGTAACCGGCCAACCGTGACAGCCATGCCTTTGCCTGCATCTCTATCCATACGGGGTTGAGGCCTATCCACCTCTTCCCTGTAAATAATGGCATGGGGTGGGGCAGAGGGTAGTTCCAGCCGTTGGGGTTCACCCACGAAGTTCTTCCAAATTTTAGTAATTTCCTCGATGGATGGTTTCCGACCGTTAAATTTCATACTTACACACGCCATATGTCCATCAATCACAGGGACTCGATTGCAATGGGCAGAGATCTTAAGCATGTTTTCAGGTATGATTTTTCCATCCTGAAGTTTCCCCAAAATCCTTAAGGGTTCCTGCTCCGATTTCTTTTCTTCATCTTTGATATAGGGGATGACATTGTCGATCATCTGTAAAGAGGCTGGGCCTGGAAATCCAGCACCAGAAACGGCCTGGAGGGTGGTCACAATGAGGGATTCAATCTGATAACCGGCCTTCATCAAAGCAAAGAGAGGAGTGGTATAGATCTGAATACTGCAGTTCGGCTTGACGGCAATCAGTCCGCTTTTCCATCCCCTCTGTTTCCGCTGGAACTGGATCAACTCTGCATGGTCAGGGTTTACCTCTGGGATCATCATGGGGACATCTGGGGTGCTCCGATGGGCCGAATTATTGGATACGACGGCCATCCCATTTTCAGCATATTCCTCTTCGAGCTTCCGGACGGTGTCTTTGTCTGCCTCGATTGCTGAAAAGATTAACTCACATCGACCCTTTGCTGATTTCACAAGGTTTGCATCTTCTACCACAAGGCGGTTGATAGGCTCTGGAGAGGGTTCAGGCATTAACCAGCGGCCGGCGACTGCCTCACCATAAGTCTTGCCGGCTGAGCGGGGAGAAGCCGCAACATATACCACATCAAACCAGGGGTGATTCCTTAGTAATCGTATATAATTTTGGCCAACCATACCCGTTGCACCAATCACACCCACTCTAATCTTTTCCATCTCTTCAATCCTCCGTCATCTAAAGGCTTGTTATAAAATAATCAAATTATATTTCGACAAAGAGAAAGTGTCAATACAATGTAATGCCCCACTCATTCGGGGAATTAGGCAGGGATGTCGGAGAAAATTTTATAG
>JBBIRT010000161.1:0-6534 GCA_037441725.1 Deltaproteobacteria bacterium
TCTTAGGCCCAAAATGGAGGAGGTGGCTAACCATCCTCTCATTCACCTCATGACTCTGAGTGAAGTCGTGGGAGTAGAAGGATTTGTAGGCAATTTTAAGGTCAAGATCAAACAGAACCCCCGTTATGTAGATTCAATAAAATGTAACCGTTGTAAAAAATGTGAAGCGATGTGCCCCATTCAGGTTCCCAATGAATTTGATGCAGGACTGATCGAAAGAAAAGCCATCTACCTTCCCTCCTCCTATGCGGTGCCCCTCAGCTATCTCATTGATTCGGAAAATTGCCTCTATCTGCAAAAGGGAGAATGTGGAAAATGTCAGCAGGTCTGCCCTGAGAATGCGATCCAGTTTGAAGAGATGGGGATGGAGTTAGACATTGACATTGGGACCATTGTGGTCGCAACAGGATACGATGGGTTTGATCCAAAATCGAAACCTGAGTTTGGCTATGGGCGTTATCAAAATGTCCTGACTGGCCTGGAGCTTGAACGAATCCTCTCTACGAATGGCCCAACCCAAGGGAAGGTTTTGATTGGTGGGAAGATCCCTAAAAAGATCTTTTTTATTCAATGTGTGGGTTCCCGTGATAAAACCGTAGGCCATGAATACTGTTCAAGGGTCTGTTGTATGTATACAGCCAAACAGGCCTCCCTTTTAAAAGACCAGATTCCTGAAGCCCAGATCACCATCTGTTATATTGATGTCCGTGCTTTTACAAAAGGAGGGGAATCCCTTTATGAACAGGTTCAGAAGAAGGGGATCCTTTACCGCAAGGGGATTCCCTCTGAGATCTATCAAAGATCTGGCAAATTGATCATCAAGGCTGAAGATGAGTTCCTTGGAGAACCCTATGAAGAGGAGGCGGATCTGGTCATCCTATCCATAGGGCTTACCCAGAGGAAAGAGGCGGATCACCTAAAGAATCTATTGAAGCTCCCTCAGGGACCTGATCGTTTCTATTTAGAAATCCATCCAAAACTAAAACCCCTCGATACTGCTATCGATGGGATTTTTCTCGCAGGAACTTCCCAAGGCCCAAAAGATATCAGTGACACCCTGGCTCAGGCTCATGGAGCAGCCTCTCGAGCCACAACTCCCCTCTTTGCTAAAAAGGTAAGGATCGAACCGATCATCGCTGTGGTGGATGAGCTGATGTGCGCAGGATGCGGACTCTGCGAGCAAATCTGTGAATATCGAGCCCTGAAGATGGATCCCTATCGTAAAGTTATGACTGTGAATGCAGCCCTCTGCAAAGGGTGTGGAGCCTGCAATGCAACCTGCCCTTCGAGTGCCATTACCTTGAGGCATTTTAAAACTGAACAGATCATTGCCCAGATTCGTGAACTGAGTTAATTAAGAATCGATGGTTTTAATGGAAAAAGGTCTCATCCAGGTTTATACGGGAAATGGCAAAGGCAAGACCACAGCAGCCCTGGGACTTGCCTTAAGGGCAGTAGGCCATGGTTTAAAAGTGATGATGATCCAGTTTATGAAGGGTAATCTTCAATATGGAGAATTAGAATCTTCCAAAAAACTTTCTCCTTATCTCACGATTCAACAGGTGGGACGTGAAACCTTTGTCTCAAAGACAAATCCTGATCCGATCGATATAAAGTTGGCCCAAGAGGGACTGGCCTTAGCCAAAAAGGCGATTTTCACGGAAGAATACGACATGGTCATCCTCGATGAGATCAATGTTGCCATTGATTATGGGTTGATCGCCTTGTCAGAGGTTCTTCATCTTCTTGACCATAAGCCTGAGGGAGTGGAACTGATTCTGACCGGAAGAAATGCCAAGCCAGAGGTGTTAGAAAGATCTGATCTGGTGACCGAAATGGTTGAAAGAAAGCACTATTATAAAAAAGGCATTTCAAATCGGAAGGGGATTGAGGTTTGATCCGAGGCAGCAAACAAATGTTCATCGCTTAACGTCCATGGATTACATAAAACGAGGAGGGAAAAGATGATCACCTTTAAAGAGGGAAATTTGAGGATTCCAAAATGGAACCGAAGGGTCTTTGTGGTGGCAGGAGGAACGACCGCATATCGGAAATATTTTCCTGAATATAAACTGGAAGAATTGGTGATGCTCGCATTTAAAAATCTTTTAGAGGATAATGATTTGAAGATGGACCCTCTCGAAGTGAAGGGATTGATTAACTACGCAGCCTATGGAGAATTTGCTGATCACTTTCAAGATCAGCTCCTTTGTGAGGCGAAGGTTCATGATTATTTAGGATTAGATCCCCTCTATAATATGGGAATTAAAACAGGAGGAGCAACAGGAGGATCAGCCGTTCTTAATGCGGCCATGGCAGTGGCCTCGGGATATGCCAATGTCGCCTTAGCTGCAGGCTGGGAGCGGATGGACGAGGTAGACACGCGAACAGGAAACTTTTACATCTCCACGGCTGCCTGCAAGGATTTTGAAACCCGATTGGGTAGGATCTATTCTTCTTACTACGCTCCTATGGCCAACCGCTTTGCCTGGGCCTTCAACGTCTCTGAAATCACTCGGGCAAAAATTGCCGTAAAAAACCACCTCTATGCTTATTACTCCCCTTATTCCCAACAGCCTGGGAAATATACCGTAGAGGATGTTTTAAATAGCCCCATGTCTGCTTATCCCTTACGATTCCTTGAATGCTGTGCCATGAGTGTCGGTGCAGCCGCCGTTCTGATCTGTGATGAAGAAACTGCTTTCAAGCTGACAGACCGCCCTTGTGAACTTTTTATCTGTGGCGGAACCCATACCCTTCGGGTGGCTGATCGCCGCCATATGGAAGTCCCACTCCTTCCCCATGAGACCCCAGATATGTATAAAGACCTCTATTCAAAAGAAGGAGCCCGTTATCCAGGCTTTGAGAGTTTTTTGGCCTCTCGATTTGCTGCCTGGTTGGTCTATCGAATGGCAGGGATCCAAAACCCCCTTGAGGACTTAGATCTGGTCGAACTCCACGACGCCTTCACCATCAGCGATCTCCAAACTTATGGGGATATTGGACTCAGGCCTTATGGCCAGGAGCAGGATTATATTGAGTCAGGAGATGCCTATTATATCAACCCCAATACTGGAAAACCTGGGAAATGCCCCTCCAACCTTTCAGGAGGATTGATCGGTACGATGCATGCTGTGGGAGCCACTGGGATCTTCCAGTGTGCAGAGTGTTTATGGCAACTCCAGCAGAAATATGATAAGTTCCACGGGGATCCTAAGATCTGGAAGAAATGGGGAAAAGAGAAGCCGGCAGATTGGCAAAGCCTACAGATCCCTGAAAAGAGTCGGCAGGCCCTCTGGGTCTCTCATGCTGGAGTCGGTTCCCATGTGACGGTTGGGATTCTCAGAAAGAGTTGGTAACCTTTGGTTGAATCTTAAGGAGGAAAATCCTATGGCAAATCAGAAACCTTTACAAAAGAAGAAAAGGCCACCTAAGAAAAAATTTCAGATGGGGAAAAAGGCTCAGGAAAAGAAAGAAACGCCGATCAAACTGATCGGTCAGGTCACTAAGATCCGTCAAACCGACCCAGCCACAGTAATCGAATGGCCACGATCCATCACCCATATCCATACCTATGGGAAGCTCTCTCCTTTTTTTGAAGGGCTCCGAAAGGGAGAATTGCTAGACACCCACTGTCCGAATGAGAGATGCCCTGAAAACCGGCTCTGGATTCCCCCTCGAGCCCACTGTCCTGACTGCCATACGGAAATGGTTTGGAAGACCTTGCCTAACCCTGTGATTGGGAGGATCTACACCTTCACTGAAGTGGTTTATGCCGGAACAGGAGTTGAACTCTCTACTCCTTATTGGCAAGTGGATGTAGAGATTCCAGGCCTGGCCACCATTCCAAAGAGTTATCTCCTCTATGGAAAACCCTATATCGGGATGAGAGTCAAGGCAGAATTCAGGACAAAAAATCCAACCAACACCGTGCTGGATTATTATTGGGTCCCCTATGAAGGGTCACTTTGAGGCATCAGGCATGGGGCATAGAGCTCGGATTTGGAGGTTTCAATGGCCCTTGATTTCGATTTGACCGAAGAACAGCAGATGCTTCGAAAGATGGTTCGAAACTTTGCTGAAAAGGAGATTGCACCCATTGCCCAGGAGTTAGATGATCAGGAGGAATTCTCCTATCATCTCACTCAAAGGATGGGGGAACTCGGACTTTTTGGACCCTTTGTTCCTGAGAGATATGGAGGAAGCAACGTTGGCTATATTTCATATATCATTGCCGTTGAAGAGATTGCTCGGATTGATGGTTCTCAAGCCGCTACCCTTGCTGCTGGTAACTCCCTTGGAATCTCACCCATCTACTATTATGGAAACGAGGGGCAAAAGGAGTACTGGCTTCCTGATCTCTGCGCAGGAAAGGCCCTCTCCTCTTTTGGTCTGACCGAACCGAATGCAGGGTCTGATGCAGGGGCTTCCAAAACCACCGCCTCGCTGGAGAGAGGATATTGGGTCATCAATGGTTCGAAAATCTTTATTACGAACTCGACCACAGAGATCAGTCGGGTCTGTGTGGTTCAAGCAGTAACCGGAAAGAGAGAGGACGGAAAAAACGAACTTTCCTGTATCCTGGTTCCAAATGGAACCCCAGGTTTTATTACAAAGACCATGCATGGGAAGATGGTTTGGAGGGCATCGAATACAGGCGAACTCTATTTCACGGATTGTAGAGTTCCTGAAGAGAATCTTCTGGGTCGTCGGGGTGACGGTTTTCACCAGATGCTGGCCACCCTGGATGGGGGCAGGCTTAGCATTGCCGCCATGGGCTTAGGGGGTGCCCAGGGAGCTTTTGAGTTAGCCTTCAAATATTCAAGTGAAAGGGAACAATTTGGAAGACCCATTGGCTCCTTTCAAGTGAATGCCTTTAAACTCGCTGACATGGCTACAGAGATTGAGCTCGGGAGGCTTCTTCTCTATAAGGCCTGTTGGTTATGCGAACAAAATCGACCCTTTTCCAAAGAATCGGCAATGGCAAAGATGTTCTGCTCTGAGATGTATCATCGGGTGGTGAATCAAGCTGTTCAACTTCATGGAGGTTATGGTCTGATGAAGGAATATGCCATTGAACGTCACTACCGAAACCAGAAACTTCTTGATATTGGAGAGGGGACTTCAGAAATTCAAAGGATCGTCATCGCCCGACATCTTGGTGTCCCCGGAAGAGCCCTCTAAAATCTTTAAATCTTGAATTTTGAATCTTTAATCTTGAATTCTTAAAATGTTTTAATCCATTGAGGAAATCATGAGTCTGGCTAAAAGAATCCTTGAGGGAGATATTCGGGCTGCCTCCAGGTTGATGCGAGATATCGATGATCATCTCCCCCAAGCCCTCGAAACCTTGAAGGAACTCTATCCCAGGACTGGAAGGGCTTATATTATTGGAATCACTGGGCCTCCGGGGTCTGGAAAATCCACTATCGTGGACAAGATGGTAGAAATCTTCCGCAAAGAGGGAAAAACGGTTGGGATTATTGCGGTGGATCCAAGCAGCCCATTTACAGGCGGAGCCATCTTGGGGGATCGAATTCGAATGCAGCGCCACGCAACGGATGAAGGTGTATTCATTCGTTCTTTGGCCACCCGAGGATGTCTCGGTGGTCTCACCCGTTCCACACAAAATATTATCCATGTGATGGATGCAATGGGGAAAGACATCATTCTGGTTGAAACCGTAGGGGTGGGTCAAGATGAAGTAGAAATTGTTAACACCGCTCACACTTCTATGGTCATCTTCGTTCCAGGGTTAGGCGATGATGTCCAAGCCATCAAGGCTGGAATCATTGAAATTGGGGATATCTTTGTCATCAATAAATGTGACCGGGAGGGTGCAGACAAGGTCGAAAGGGATCTCCGTATGGCCCTTGAAATGGGGCGAAAACGAGAAGATGGCTGGGACCCTCCTATTTATAAAACAGAGGCTATCTTTGGAAAGGGAATTTTTGAACTGGTTTATGGGGTTTATCGACATCGAGAGGCCTTAGAGCAGAGCAAGGGATTAGAGAAAAAGTTAAGAGAAAAGGCAAAAGCCACCTTTTTAGAGATCCTCAAAGGGGAGCTCGTGGACCATTTGATCCAAAAAATGGAAAAGCATGGGAGTTGGAATAAACTCCTGGATGATTTAATGGCTCGTCAAATCGATCCTTATTCAGCAGCTGAGAAAATAATGCATGAGGAACTCGGTTTAAAATAACGGTCCACTGGCTGTTCGCTCTGAGCCTGCAGAAGGATGAATGGCTGATGACAATACAATCTCTATGGGGAAGCTGAAGTCTCAGAATCTGAACTGTTATGGGGGAATTTTTTATGAGGTCAATAGACAACATCAGAAAAGAACTTGAGAAGAGACGAGCAGAAGCTTTGTTGGGAGGAGGTCAGGAAAAGATTGATAAACAACACCGGGATGGAAAACTGACCGCCCGTGAAAGGATTGATCTCCTCTTCGATCCCAAGACGTTTGTTGAACTCGACCGTTTTGTTACCCATCGATGTACTGACTTCGGAATGGAAAAGAAAAAAATTTTG
>JBBIRT010000162.1:0-2923 GCA_037441725.1 Deltaproteobacteria bacterium
CAACCCGGAATAATGCGCCGCAATAAATCTTGATCCCGAATATCCCCTTTAATCTCTTCCAAATGGGGATGATCCTTAAACTCATTAAAAACATCTTCTCCAAAGAGATAAAGATCTAAGACCTTTACTTGATAGCCCTCTCTTAAAAGTTTCGGAACTAAAACCGCCCCCACATACCCTGCACCACCTGTGACGAATAGAGTAGATTTAAACTTATCCATGGATTTCCACCCTTTTGAATCTTCTCATCCCTTTTATCGATTTCAACCATTCTGCCTCATCCCTTCTCAGAACCATTTGGTCTAACCAGTGGTGGAGGATAGCTGCATGGCCAGTCTCTGCCATCCCATAGGTCCTTGCTGGTAAATAAAAATTGATGACCCCTTCCTTCCTCAAACGGTTCTCCGAATCCATAGCGGATAAGGTAATGATCACTCCTCCTCGTCTCCTGGTCTCTTTACAGGCGTGAATAATATTAGGGGATTGACCTGAACTGCTAATTGCAACCAGCATGTCTCCTTCTCCCACTCTGCGGCGAAGAGGCTCTGCAAACACCTCTTCAAACCCGAGATCGTTGGCTATGGCCGTGATTAAAGACAAATCGGAGAAGACCTCTGTGTGAACATGGGCATTCTTTGCAAGATCGGCTGACACATGACTGGCCATCGAAGCACTGGCCCCATTCCCAATTAAATAAACCGTCTTTCTCTTTTCACGGACCGTGCAGGTCATTTCAACCCACTGATTGAAGCCTGCCTCCACTTCGATCTCTTCTCCCAAGTGACTCCGGATGGATAAGGCCCCCAGAATCATTTGTAGATCTGATATCTTTTCCAACCAACTCACCATTGCCAGGTTTCTCCCTTCTCAAACCCTGATTGGATGAAATGGTTCTTACTCTCTTTTATCGATCTTCGCGCCTCCCCTTTCCATCTCTAAGATAACAGCGGTCCACAGTTGGGGGATGGTTTCTGAATGTGACCCTTGTGCATAAAAACTTATGCCGTCATCCTCGATGGTGCGAATTAGCATCGTCTTCCAAGGACGGAAATAATAATCAGGATGATCAGGAGAGGGTTCTTTATGGTAATTTCGTGGCAATCTTTTCAAATCACAAACAAGGGTTAGAAACTTTGAAATTTTCTTCCCCTTCTGGCGAGCAGCATTCCGGACCATGGCCAAGGCTTTCATATAGACTTCAGGGGCCATGACCGAACTACCAAAATTCATCACTCCTCCCCCCTCAAGGTTTTCCAGGCACCTGGCGAAACGAAGAAAATCAGTGTAACTGGCTGCCCCAAAGGCAGCACCGTCACAATTAGGAAACTCATGAAGAATGTCATAACCAATCCCTACGTGAACCGTAACAGGGATTCCTTTCCGATAACCCCTCCCCAAAATACTAATGTCCCGATAAGGGAACCGTTCCTCCTCAATCACACAGCCCACTGCTTCCCCTAAGCCCTTTTTTTCTTTGGCTGCCTTGACCACGATCTCATTCACCCTACCTGTCTCTTCCCAAAGTCCAAAGTGGCCATCCGAGATATAGGTCGCTACCTTTTCTGTCGTGGCGCCAATCAGGGAAAACTCAAAATCGTGAATCATTCCTGCTCCATTCATCGCTACACAAGTAATCAACCCCTTTTCTATCAAATCGATGATATACCTTTGAACTCCTGATCTCAGAACATGGGCACCCATCATCATCACGACAGAAGCGCCTTGGTCATTCGCAGCCATTAGCCTTGAGGCGATGATCCGAAACATCTTTCTTACAGGAAGACTTTTTTTAATCGGAAGGATGTTCGCAACGGTGAGATCATGCCTTCGAGAGGCAAGGGGTAATATCTCTAATTGAGAGCGATCAAATTCTTGAAATTTAGGGATCATGACTCCTTCTCTTCGTTCAGGGGGTTAATCCACCATCACTTTAAAAGGGACACAATATATTTCTTTACACTCAATTTATCTATCGATTTTTTATTTCCCACAATTTCAACAGCTAAGGATCCCATGATATTGCCTAAAAACCCGAGGAGTTCATCAGAAATACCTTGAACAGCTCCCAAAGAGGTCATCCCAAAGAAAGCATCTCCGGCTCCCACTCGATCCACAATGTTACGGGCAAAAGAAGGAACTTCTATAAATCCCCCATGGATTCCTCTGACGATGCAACCTTTTCTCCCTTGGGTCACCACACATTTAGAGCAACCCATCCTCCCGGCAACCTCATTCATCATGGGTCGGAGATCGCCAGAGAGGTCACGCATCAGCAGCCGAATCTCATGTTCAGCCAGACACACATAATCCGCGCGAGGGTATCGGGTCAGCAGGTGAAATCCTCGGTTTCCTGCATTGGCCTGGGTATTTACCGCTAAAAATTTTGCATGTTCCACCAGGGTTTGAACCATGTTCTTGCTGATTGCTCCATGACCAAAATCCGCTGTGATGACGAGATCATATTTAGGTATATTTTCTCTCAACCAATCACAAACCTGCTGATCCTTTTCTTCCGATAGTCCGGAGTTATCCATGATATAAACTTCAAAAAGTTTGTTTAATGAGTACCCTTCAATGAATCTCCTCTTCATCAATGTGGGAGCATTTTTTTGAATGGCAAAATAGGGGATGACATTAGGATGAAGTTGCGATAGGATGAAATCGGCATAACTATCCCGTTCTCCAAGAACCGTGACCAATTGAACTCGATTTGCAAAGTTGGCCACATGATTGGCTACCGCCAGAACCCCCCCAGCAAAGAGATCATGAGACTGATATCTTAAGGCAAGAACAGGGTCCTTAGAAGATTTTCCAATAGCCTCGCAATACTGATATTCATCCAAGATGGTATCTCCAATGACCATTACATTGAGTGAAGCCATTTGATCCAAAATATTTAAAATGTCTTGGAGAGAATATCGTT
>JBBIRT010000162.1:2933-6524 GCA_037441725.1 Deltaproteobacteria bacterium
AACCTTGAAAAAGTTACCCCCCATTTGATCTCTTGAGAAAAATTGGAGAAGTAGCGATTGATCAATTGGGTGGAGCTAAAAACGATATCATCAGTAAAGGCCAGGGTAGCTCCGATTTCCCGGACCACCTTTTCTTCTTTGGCCATCTTACCGGTCATATCAGAGGATGGATCTTTAAACTCTGGCCCTTTCACATACACATCTGGTCTCAAAAGGCGTAAGGTTTCTTCAGCAGTCGGCCATCTGTTGATTGCGACAAGGTCAACACAGTTCAGTGAGGCCACGGCTTCGGCCCGCAGGTTTTCTGGAAAAGCAGGGCGATGAGGCCCCTTATCGACATAGCCATCAGGGGTAAGGGTAACGACTAAAACATCTCCCATGCGTCGGGCTTGCTCAAAGTATCGGATGTGGCCAATATGCAGCAAATCGAATACCCCATGACAATGAATAATCTTCTTCCCTTCCGCCCGATAGGAGGGAAGTATGGTTGCCAATTCTTCTATATCTTTAATCTTGCAGCTCTGTTCCATGCTCAGATCGCCTTTTGTTCTTAAGGGCGGTAAAAAATTAATCGAGAGCCTTGATTCTCAAAGTGGAAGTGGACTTCCCGCATATCCGCAAGGGCCTTCCTGACAGAGGGCTGGTTATAGGGCTCTACGTAAAGGAGCAAGAACCCCCCATTGCCTGCCCCCAACAATTTTCCTCCGACGGCCCCTGCGCGTCGCGCTCGGTCATAAGCCCCATCAATAAAGGGATTGGTAATCGTTTCTGAGAGCTCCCTTTTTATCATCCATGCCTGATGGAGGAGATCTCCAAAGGCATCAAGATCATGCCCGTTACAAAGGACCTCTATTCCCTGCCGAACGAGATTCTGAAGTTGATTCAATTGGGGAGTGATGTCCCCTGTCTCTGTTCGTTCTATCTGTTGAGCCAATGTGTCATGGGCATTCCGTTGAAGGCCTGTATAAAACACCATCAATCGCTCCTGTAACCCTTTTAATCGATCTTGAGGAATGACGATTGGAGTAACCGTAACCTTCCTCTGATCTCGAAATTCTAAGTATATGATCCCTCCCAGGGCACACGTATATTGATCTTGCAATCCTACTCGTTCTTTGATCCTATCCCGTTCGATATGAACAGCTTCCTCAGCCAGTTTTTCTTGACTCACCAGTTCTCCCTTAAAGGCATGCAGGGCCAGTAACAGACCCACCGTAAAGGAGGAGGATGAACCAAGCCCTGTTCGTGCCGGTAAATCGTTCACCACTACAATCTCTACGCCACTATCAATTTCCATATATCGTAGGCATTCCCTTACCGAGGGATGCTGGATTTCATCGAGGGTTCTGCACAGCTCTGTTTTCGAGTAACTGACACGGATTCGGTGATCAAAAAATTTGGTCAGAGGGGTCACAGAGATATAGGTGTATTTATCAATCGAAGCTCCGAGGGTCGCTCCTCCATATTTACTGAAATATTCAGGGTAATCCGTTCCTCCCCCTAAGAAACTGGCTCGTAAAGGAGTTTGGGTGATAATCACGGCCGCTCTGCCTCCTCAAAATTCTCTTTCCCCTTTATGGTTAGGGAGTCTCGAAACCATGAGATTGTTTTTTCTAATCCTAATGGAAGGGGGATTAACTTTAAGTCAGGGATCAACGTTTTCAGCTTTTGAATGTTTAAACATTTTGATGAAGCCCCCACATAACGTGAGGGATCAAACTGAATCTCCTCATAGGGATAGCCTACCTGTTCACAGATCTGTTGGGCATAGTATCGAATGGTGAACTCTTCTCCTGCCCCAATATTGACCAAGTCGTTATCCACCTGGTTACTCAAGGTCACCAGGATTCTTATAAAGTCATCCATAAACACCACTTCTCTTCTTTGAGAACCTCCCCCCCATAGGACCACGGATTCATGATATAGTTGACCTCGCAAGATCTTTCGGATGAGATCGAAGATAAAGTGCATCTGCCTTCCATCCATAGGATAGTCTGGGCCATAAAGGGTTGAGGGAATGATATACAAATAGGTCAACCCGAACTGTTGATGTAAAGCCAGCATTCCCACATAGAGCATCCGTTTGGTCATGGCATAAGTAAAGAGACTATCGATAGGCATTCCGATCAGATAATTGTCCTCAATCATTTCTCGATCAGGAGCATAGGCACAGCTCGTTCCCATGGCAATCAATTTGGCTTGGGGTTGATACCGTTGCCACCAATTCAATAGGTGGGTATTGATGAGTTGGTTGATCACCCATTGTTCCCCTGGATGATAGAGACAAAAATCTCCAGCCTGTGTCCATGCGGCTAAGTGATAAATCTGATCGTAGAAGGGATGGTCATAGTGGGTGAGGGACTCAGATTGGGTCAGGTCACAGTTTCTGGAATTCAACTCCACCACATGGTGACCGAATGCCTTTAAATATTTACATAAGGCTCGCCCGATAAAACCGGTTGCCCCGGTGACAAGGATCTTCATATTCCTCCTGCTCCCAAATCCACTGGAAAATAGAATTGAACCCCTCTCTGTAAGAGGGATTGATGGTTGGTAAGGATCTCCGATTTAAAGTTCCAGGCAAGAACGTAATAAACGTCTGGGATGGTGCTCAACTCTCGTTCAATGACGATAGGGAGATGCATGCCAGGAGAATAAAGACCCCGCCTTAACTCATTTTTCTCCACCAAGCATTCTATCAGGTCAGGACCAATCTTGAAATAATTTAACAACGTGTTCCCCTTCGCAGGAGCCCCTAACCCATAGATCGTCTTCCCTTGCTTTTTCTGGGTCTCAAGGAATTGAAGGTTATCCCTCTTCATTTGTTGGATGCGATTAGCAAATCGGAGATAGGTGGAGAACTCGTTGCTTTTCTGTTCAACTTCTATCTGTCGCATTCTTCGAAGAGTATCCGAGGGTAACCTTTTCCCTATATGAGTGACATAACCGATGACCGAACCTCCGTGAATGGGTGATAGATAGGCATCGAACATGGTCAGTCCATGTCGCTGAAGTAATGTCTCGATGGTCATTAAATTGTAATAAAGGAGATGTTCGTGATAGATCTGATCAAAGGCCCCATGCTCAACAATCTGTTTCATATAGAGAAACTGAACCACAAACACCCCCTCCGGGTCTAATACTTCCCGGATCCCATCGGTCACAGAATGCAACTCCTCAAGGTGGAAGAACACCCCTGCGGCATTGATGACATGAAACTTTCGTCTCAATTGGTGAGCCAACTCCAGATTGAAAAATGCATGGATCGTCTCAATCCCCGCTTCATTAGCAATACGAGAAATGGCCTTTGAAGATTCTACTCCCAAGACGTCATACCCAAGGGCTTTAAAGTGCTTTAGTTGTGTACCATCGTTCGATCCGATATCAAGAACCGATTTGCGAGAATTATTTTTAAAGAACCTCCGATCCACCTCTTCTGCGACACGCTTAAAATGGGCACTGAGCGATTGGGTTACGCCGGAGAGATAGGTATGATCGCTGAACATGATCTCCTTGGGTACTGTGAAGTCCAGTTGGGCCGTGGCACATTGTCGACAATAGACGACTCGCAATGGATAATAGGGTTCTGTC
>JBBIRT010000163.1:0-6474 GCA_037441725.1 Deltaproteobacteria bacterium
TTTTTAAAACATTCAAGCGATTTTTCAGGATCCCTCTGGGGGTTTCCAAAATGAGCATAGATGAGTCCCAAATTAAAGAGCGCCTCGTCCTTTTGAGATTTGGGATCGGAAAGGGCAAGAACTTTCTGATTTTCTCCAATGGCTCCTTCAAAATTCCCTTGGGCAAGAAATTTCTGGCTCCGGAGGAGGTGCTCCCTCCCCTCTTTAGATTCTTCAATCCTTATTTCAGGGGGCTTAGCCTTCACCCCCTCCTTAGGTATTTCTTTGGGGGGCTCTCTCTTGTACTCTCTTTCTTTTATGGATTCTTTTAATTTTTCGATTTTTTTAATTGTCTCCAAATGTTCTGAAATGACTCCAACCCATATTTTGGCCTGTTCGAATAGAGGGCTGGGAGCAGGATCATTCAAGATTTTTAAGAAGAGTTGAAGAGATTTTTCATAATTTCTTTTAGGATTGGCAAAATGGGCATAGACTAATCCCATATAAAAAATTGCATCTTCTTGCAAAGGTTTTGGGGGAGAAAGGGATAAGGTTTTTTGAAATTCATCTATAGCGGCATCAAATTCCCTCTGGGAAATAAAATCTTGACCTCGAGAGAGATGCTCCTCTGCCATCTTATGAACTCTCCTCTCTTTGAGGGTTGCACAATTAAATAGTGAAGAAGAGATTATGCAGGCAATACAAAGATAAATGTACTTCCCTGACCGAGGCTGCTTTCCGCCCATATTTTACCACCATGATGGAGAATAATCTGTTTGGCAATGGCTAAACCCAAACCGGTTCCCTCTATGGATCCTTTTCGATCGATCTTTTGTTGAAATTTTTCAAAAATGGTAATGAGATCTCCTGAAGAAATTCCCGGGCCTGTATCAGTAATGCTCACTTCAACCCCATGATCTAAATTTCGAGTCGCAATTTTTATTCTTCCCTCTTCCGGGGTAAATTTTACAGCATTTCCAATAATATTTCTTAAAACCTGAAGCATTCGGTCCCTGTCTAATTTTAAGAGGGGTAACTTCTCAGTGATTATTACTTGAAGATCAATTTTTTTTGCTTCGATCAAGGGTCTAATCTCTTCCACTGCCTGGTCGATTAAAGGATTAATTGATTGGGGTTTAAAATCAAAAGACATCATTCCTGCTTCCATCTTGGAGAGGTCCAAGAGGGAATTGACCAGGCTAATCAATCGATGGCTTTCCTTTTCAAATATCGTTAAGACATTTCGTTGTCCATGGGTTAAAGGTCCTTCCGTGCCTTCCAAGAGGAGGCTTGTTCCCATTTTGATTGTAGAAAGGGGTGTGCGTAATTCGTGGGCAATGGAAGAGAAAAAGTCAGATTTCATCTGATCCAATTCGTTGAGCTTGTGGCACATTAGATTGAAGGCCTCTGCCAAACCAGCCAATTCAGGAGGGGAGGAGAGGATGAGATCCCCTTTAAAATTTCCTCTTCCAATTTCTTTGGTTTTTTTCTCTAAAAGGGAGATAGGATGGGTGATACTCCGATTAATCCATAGAGAGATCATGATTCCAATGACGATAAAGACACCGGTCATCACCACGGCGTGTTGGCGCCATTGAATTCCAAACTCATGGACCCTCTTAATCTTATCATCGCTATTCCTGTGCATATAAGTTTCTAATCCTTCAAGGTCTGCGATGATGGCATTGATGATTTCTTCCTTCTCTCGCCCAAACGCTTGAAGAGGAAGATTATTACTGCCCATTGGGGATTTAAATTCTTCATAGACGAAGGTCTGGTAGTTCTGGTAAGCATCTTTAATTCGATCCAGAAAGACCATGACTTGGGGATCATCTACGATGGATCTCATTTCAGTGAGATAGCGATCAAAATCGTTTTTTAACTTCAGGAATTCATTATAAAAGGCTTCATCCTTCGAGATAATAAATTTCCTTTCATACCGAACTTGTGAAAAGATGATCTCTGAGAGCTTGGTGGTTGAGTCAATGATTCGGTTATTGAGGGTGAGGATGGATTGGGTTATGTCACTGATTTGGGACATTTGAAAAGTGGCATAACCCCCCATCCCAATGACCAGAACAAAGAGGATGAGATATCCTATTAATAATCTGGAAAAAATGGTAAGTTTCATTTTAAAGGATAGATTCTTTAAATTCCATTATATCCTAAAAGGAATATTAATAGACACCAAATTCTCTGACTGTATCGAAAAGGGCCTTTACATTTTCTGTTTTTGCGTGGTCGAGAACAGTACTTGCATCAATAATGAATGGACCTCTTTTAGCAACCTTCTCTATCAATTGCTTGACATGTTCTCTCACCAAGTCAGGGGAACCGGTGGTGAGTAATGAGATTGGAACACCCCCCCTTAAGGCAATTCCATCCCCTAATACCCCCCTGGCCTTCAGCATATCCACAGACTCAAATTTATAGCAGGCCTTACCAGGAGGGATATCCCGGATCATGTCAAGACGGGAATTATACTCTCCCTCGAAGAAGGGGCAGGGGATAAGTTTTTCCTGAATCAATGCCATCATCAGATCCTTGAGGGTTGGCCAATAGAATTTTAAGTATTGTTCACGGGAGAGGAAGCCATCCATCCCCCAATGGAGAGGAATGAACACTCGTGGATTTCCGGTGGCCTTTGCTGGCAGAAGAGCCCTTTCCAATAAGAAGGGTAAGACCCTCTCAAGGGTTTTGAGGAGGAGGTTGGGTCTCCGATACATATCAAGCATGATTCCTTTTGATCCCCTAAAAAAATCAGCGATCAGGTCAAAAGGTGCTTGTGTGAGGGAATCAGAATCCATGGGGAAACCCATCTCTTTTGTTTTCTGGGAGAAGGATTGAATATAGGAGACTGTTTTTCTTGACTCCTCGCTTACCTTCCTTAAGGCATCAAGGGCCTCAGAGACTTCAGGGGAACCAAAGGCTGTACCCATCCCCACTGAATAACTGACAACATTATGGATGGGGGGGAGATGCTCGAGCCCTTTTAAGGCACCAAATATCCTTGGCCATAATCGTCGGATAATGAAATCAGAGGGATCAGATAGAAAGGCATCGTATTCCTCAGCCTTCATATATTCTTGGTCAATGTATTGAAAAGGAAGGTGGGGGGGAAGATTTCTTCCTGGCCATTTCGCCTGCTGACAGTCGAGGGCATCCAGTACGGGACCAATAAATTTGACGTAAGGATTTTCAGCCATATCGGGCTCAAAATCAGTTAAAACCTTTAAGTAGGAATCTTCTATCTTAATGGGATCATACATTAAATCCTCTGCGGTCATCCCTGTATAAGGAGCTGGAAAGAAATTAAATCTCGGAATGAGCGGAACCCTATCAGGTCTCCTTAGCTCGATTACATCGGTCACCCTCTTTTCTCGCTCCACATAGAGCCTTTCAGCCTTGCTATCCATTCTTCTTTTCACCAGCCCTTTCGTAGAAGTTTAGTAACCTTATATGATATGTATCGCTATTCTAACAGCCCCTTCCCTTCCAATCAAGTCTCAATGGAAATTCAGAAGGAGTCCCCTATCCTTAAACAGTGAGGGGATTTTTCCGTCAGGGAATTCCAATAGAAACCCAATTTAAGAGGTTGTAAGATCAGCAAGAATATTACATAATTTTCTATCATGGGTATAGACCATTGGACTCGACTTATTCTGTTTTAGGGGGGCTTATGGATCAAAATTCTCAAGAAGTCACGACTGCGATTCAGGCAGTCATCAAAGCCTCAGCCCTTTGCCAGAAGATAAGGAAGGAGCTTGTGGCCAACGAGTCTCTCTTAAAAAGTGATCGTAGCCCTGTAACGATTGCAGATTATGGAGCTCAGGCCATCATCTGTAAAGAGATTAAGGATCGATTTCCCAACGATACGATCATTGCGGAGGAAGATTCAAATGAATTAAGAAAACCAGGTCAATTAAAGATCCTTGAGCAGGTCACGAAGTATGTCCAGGCTGTTATCCCAACCGCTTCTCCAGAAAGGGTTTGTTTCTGGATCGATCTCAGTTCCAAGACCATCACGGAACGTTTTTGGGTCATCGATCCTATTGATGGAACAAAGGGCTTTCTCAGAGGAGACCAATATGCCATCGCATTGGCCCTCATTGAAAAAGGAGCGGTGACTTTAGGTTTATTGGGCTGCCCAAATCTATATGTTGATGTTCATTCTCCCAATGAAAGAAGGGGATGCCTTTTTATAGCGTTAAAAGGGAAGGGTTCATTCCAGATGGATCTTAAAGGGCAGAATTCCCAAAGAATTTTCGTTTCGAAGGTGAAGAAACCTTCAGAGGCCATTATCACTGAAAGTGTTGAACCTGACCATGCGGATCATCTTCTTCATCAACACCTTGCCAAAGAATTGGATATCTCAAGACCTCCTTTAAGAATGGATAGTCAAGCCAAGTATGGGATTGTTGCCCGGGGAGAGGTGACTTTATATTTGAGGGTCCCTTCTCCTGTTGAGCCGATTTATAAAGAGAATATTTGGGATCACGCTGCTGGCTCCCTCATTGCTGAGGAGGCAGGTGGGAAGGTGACGGATGTGTTAGGGAATCCATTAGATTTTTCATCCGGGATAAAGATGGAGAAGAATCAAGGGGTCTTGGTGACCAATGGGATTTTACATGGCGTGATTATAGAAGCCTTGAAGAGGTTGAAAAGATCAGGTAAGCAGTGACCATACCCGAAATCGAATGGCTAAACATTTTGTATTTTAAAATTGAAATTTTGTGATTCAGAAAGGGGGAGGGATAAAATGAAAAGAAGATTCTCAGAGGTCGTTGAGTCTCAGATTCCAAGGAACTGCGTTCTTATTTCGGTAGGGCTCCCTGGAAGTTGGAAGAGTCCAGTGACCGAGGAGATTGCGAGGTTGAAGGGATTCCAAATCCTTCGATCGGATATGATTCGATTGGAAGTCCTCAAGGGGGAAGACATTTTTGATCAACGAGTAGCTTCTGATCCAGAGAGAAGAAAAAGGGTCTATGAGGAGATGTTCAAAAGGGCAGAGAACCTCTTGAGAACGAGTCAGGATGGGCTAATCTTAGATGCTACTTTTTTCACTCAGGGATTAAGGGTAAGAGCAGCAGAATTGGCAGCAAGATCAGATCGGACGCTGGTCATTGCAGAATGTGTCTGTACTGAGGAAAAGTCTATCGAACGGATTTTAAAGAGGACAAAGGAGAATTACGAGTCCAATGCCTTAACCCGAGACGCCTATCTCAATAATAAAGCCCTATTTCAACCCATCGATCTTGTCGAATTAAAAAAACAATTTCAAACCCTTCCTATCCTCTATCTTACCATCGATACGGAATATGATACTCCTCCTGATTGGAAGATTATAAGGATAGAAAAAGGATGAATCTTAATATGCTTCTATCCCTACAGAAAGCCCTGCTTCATCCAGAGATCTATCCTGATCATCCTCAATCCATCCAATTGATTGAAACCCATATTTCTCTCCTTTTTTTAACAGGACAGTATGTTTACAAGGTCAAGAAACCTGTCAATTTTGGTTTCTTGGATTTCACCTCTCTTGAAAAGAGAAGATTTTTCTGCGAACAGGAAGTCTTGTTAAACCGTAGGTTATCTCCAACCCTTTATCAAGGAGTCACAAGAATTACTCAGGAGGGAGATCGGGTTTCGTTAGATGGTCAGGGGAAGTTGATCGAGTATGCCGTGAGGATGAAACAAATCCCTGAAGAGTTCTTAATGGATCGGTTGCTTGAAAAGAATCAAGTTACTCCCCAAATGATCGAAGCGGTTTCAGAGAAATTGGTGAGATTCTATTTAACAGCAGAGACAAATGATAGGATTAAAAGCTTTGCTAAACCAGAACGTCTAAAACAAGATACCGATGAGAACTTTCAACAGACAGAGAAATATATTGGCATTACGATCCCCATGGAAGTTTATAAGGAGATAAAAAACCGAACAAATGATTTTTTGAAAGTAGAAGGGGAAATATTTTACAAAAGGATTTCCCAGGATCGAATTCGAGACTGCCATGGAGATCTTCGATTGGAACATATCTTTTGGGGGGAGGAGATCTCTATTTTTGATTGTATTGAATTTAATGAGCGTTTCCGATATACCGATGTAGCGGCAGACGTCGGTTTTTTAGCGATGGATCTTGATTATCAAGGGAGGCAGGATCTTAGTGATCATTTAATCCAAACCTTTATGAATAAATCTGGAGATAAAGAACTGCTTGAGGTATTAAATTATTATAAATGCTATCGAGCCTATGTCCGGGGTAAGGTTGAGAGTTTTCGTTTAGATGATCCTTATATTCCCGAAGAAGAGAAAAGGAGGGCGACCCAAAGAGCGAGAAAATATTTTAACCTCGCCCATCGATATGCCTTAACATTTTAAACCTTTTTCAGTCCCCTCTTATAGATATGCCTCACTT
Source organism: Deltaproteobacteria bacterium (assembly GCA_037441725.1). Taxonomy (GTDB): domain Bacteria; phylum Desulfobacterota; class BSN033; order BSN033; family UBA1163; genus JBBIRT01. Next base: position 6,395 of record JBBIRT010000163.1, read on the forward strand.
ACTGGGGGAATTAGGCAGGGATGTTGGAGAAAATTTTATAGCGGAAACCTCAGCTTGTCCCATAACTACAGAATTCCTTA
>JBBIRT010000164.1:0-6439 GCA_037441725.1 Deltaproteobacteria bacterium
CAAGACAATGAAGAACTTTCTTTAAAGTTTTAAGAAAGGATAAAAAAAGGGCATCCACAAGGATGCCCTATGGAGTCAATTTTTTTATCTTATTCGACTTTGATCTTGATCTCTTTCTTCTTCGCTTCTTCAGATTTAGGAAGAGTCACCTTCAGGATCCCATCTTTATATGAAGCACTGATTTTATCACTCTGGACCTCCTTTGGAAGTCGAATCGAACGGGTAAAAGCTCCATAACACCTCTCGATCAGATGATAATCAGTCTCTTTTTCCTCTTTTTCCTGTTTTTTCTCTCCTTTGATGGTCAGCACTCCATCGGAGAGGGAGATGTCGATATCCTTTGGTTCCATTCCAGGGACTTCTGCCTTTACCACCAGATCGTTTTTGGTCTCAACCAAATCGAGAGAGGGAAGCCATTCCCCGATTTCCTCGGTCCTCCTTCTTAGCCCACCCTCAAAGAAGGACTCCCAAAGCCGATCCATTTCCCTCCTCATTCTATCAAACTCCTTAAAGGGGGTTAATTCCCTAAATGGTTTCCAAGTGGTTAATTCTCGTGCCATTTCTCATCCCTCCTTTTATCGATCTGTTCAAAAGATAATTATAGCTCTCTGATTTGTCAAGTTTTCAAATGATTCAATAATGGTATTCTTTAGTAAAAAAAAGTAATAATTTGTAATAATATTACTTGACAATATAGTCTATTCTGATTTATGATATTTCCATCTCTGGGAGGAGTGTTATGTCAGAAGAGATGATGAATACCAAAGAAGTTGCAAGATATTTAGGGATTCACGAAAAACAAGTTTATGCCTTGATTAAATCTAAGAGGATTCCGTCCACTCGGATTACCGGGAAATGGGTTTTCCCTAAAAACATTATCGATGAGTGGATTTCTTCGAATGCAAAAAAGGGATTTGAACAGGCCAGGCAAAAAACCAGGAGAATCGAAGGAGCCCTTTTGGCCTCGGGGAGTAATGATCCTCTTCTGGACATGCTTCATACCTATATGAAAAAGAAATACCCTGAATTCTATATCTTTTCTGCAAATACAGGAAGTACGGATGGAATAAAGGCTCTTAACTTAGGTTATACAGACATTGCCTGGTCCCATCTTTTAGATCCAAAGAGTGGTGAATATAATATCCCCTTTCTTTCTCATTATCTGCCTAATATAAAACCTGTTGTGGTGAATCTCTTCCGTCGTGACCTTGGATTCGTGGTTGCCCCTAAAAATCCTTATCATATTCGAGGGTTTGAGGATCTGACTCGAAAAGGGGTCAGATTGATTAATCGGCAGAAGGGTTCTGGGACAAGGGTTCTCTTAGATTATCACCTTAAGCGGTTGAAAATTCCTGTATCCAAAATTGAAGGATATGATCGAGAGGTTTATACCCATTTTGAAGTAGGTCTCTTTATCCTCTCAAAAGAAGCAGATGTTGGGATTGCTACAATTGCTATCTCTAAACTCCTTGGCCTTCCATTTATTCCAATTATCCAGGAAAGTTTTGATATGATCCTTGATCAATCCACTTATTTTCAAAGAGGAATTCAGGCCTTTATTGAAGTTCTCAATTCGGAAGAATTTCGAAATAGAGTGGGGCAATTAGGGAACTATGATTTTAAAGATTCAGGTAAAATTCTTTATTCAACAAATTGATTAAGGGAGAATAGACTTAAAGAAATGGGCGGTTATGAGATTGATTTTTTTATTTTTATGGGTGCTGGGAATAAATTCTGTTTGGGCCCAGCACAAGTCAATTATTCTGGCTATTACAACCCGCACCCAGGATTCAGGACTTCTTGATGTCCTGAATCCAATTTTTAAGAAAAAACTGGATATTTTGTGAAAACCATTTCTGTAGGCTCAGGGCCAGCCATGGCTATGGGACAAAAGGGGGAAGCCGAACGGTGACAAAGCTTGTCCCGTTAGGGTTAAAAGGGTTGGTCACGTTATTATCGAATGATGGAAAAGGTTTCTTTCATACCGTAGGTGGATAGGTTCCTTGTTTTCCATATAGTTGGATTGACCTTAATGATGTATTTGGAGAAAGAAGATGGATCTTATACTTGAAGGCATCAGGAAGGCCTTCTATCTTTTATTCACGTTTGATCCTGAGGTGATGGGAATTACTTTCCTCTCTCTCAAGGTTTCAGGAATGGCTACCCTCATTAGCTTATTCCTTGGGATTTCGATTGGAACAGGCATAGCCCTTTCAAAATTTTCTGGCAGAAGGTTCATCGTCAGTCTCATCAATACAAGCATGGGACTGCCCCCTGTGGTCGTAGGCCTTTTTGTAACCGTCTTTCTATGGAGAAATGGACCCTTAGGCATTTTAGGAATTCTCTATACCCCCACAGCCATGATCATTGCTCAATCCATCATTGCTACACCGATTGTGATGGGGATTACATTGGCCGCAATTCAGCAACTCCCTCAGAAACTGAGGCTTCAGATCTTAGCTCTTGGGGCTACTCGTCTTCAGATGGTTTGGTTTTTGATCAAGGAAGCAAGGCTTCCTCTTCTGGCGGCGGTGATGGCAGGATTTGGTGGGGTGATTTCCGAGGTGGGTGCTTCGATGATGGTAGGGGGGAATATTAAAGGCTATACCAGAGTTCTCACTACGGCTACGGTGATGGAAACAAGTCGTGGGAATTTTGATATTGCCATCGCCTTAGGGATTATCCTTTTATTGCTTGCCTATTTTATCAATTTAATTCTTACCCGTATTCAACAGAGGGAAAGGCCAAGCTAAAAGCAAAAAGCGTAGGACCAAGAGGAATGAGTGGTGATTGAAAATCCCCCAATCCTGGAAGTTAAAAATCTTGAGGTGAAAAGGGGAGGGACAACAATCCTTAATGTTCCTTCCTTGAAAATCAAGGAAGGTGAAATCCTCTCTTTGATTGGACCAAATGGGGCAGGAAAAACGACCCTCATGCAAACCCTATCCTATTTATTAAAACCCTTTTGGGGAGAAATCTTCTTCAGAGGCATAAGGGTTAAGACCGATCACTCTGTTCTGGAATACCGTCGAAAACTGGCCATGGTCTTTCAGGAGCCACTTCTCTTTGATACCACAGTCTTTAACAATGTTGCATCAGGTTTAAAAATTCGTGGGATGGAGAGGGGTGAGATTCGAAAGAGGGTGATGCAAGAGTTAGAAAGATTTGGAATTAATCATCTCAGACATCGGGTGGCCAAAACCCTTTCAGGAGGGGAGGCCCAAAGGACGAGCCTTGCTCGGGCCTTTGCCCTCAGGCCTGAAATTCTCTTCCTTGACGAACCCTTCGCCTCGCTCGATCCACCCACACGTACCTCCCTGATTGAAGACCTGGAGCATATTCTCCAACAGACCCAAACTACTGCGATCTTTGCTACTCACGATCGTATGGAGGCGTTGAGACTTTCAGATCGGATTGCCATCATGGATGGAGGGAGGATTATACAGGTTGGGCCTCCTGAAGAAGTGGCCAACCATCCTGTGAATGAACTGGTTGCCTCTTTTATGGGGGTGGAGACGATTCTAAGTGGAAAGGTGATTAGAAAGGATGGAGGGACTTTCATCACCTCCATTGAGGGGCAAGAGGTGGAGGTCGTTGGAGATGCCCATTTGGGTGAAAGGGTTGTCCTCTGCATTCGACCAGAGAATGTGACCCTCTCAATCAACCCTTCACCCAAGGGGATCAGCGCCAGGAATGTGTATCAGGGAAAGATCACAAGAATATCCTCTATGGGGATTTATCAAAAGATTCATCTTTCCTGCGGATTCCCCCTCATCGCCTATGTGACAAACCATTCTTTGGAAGAGTTATCATTGGGAGTAGGGAAAGATATCTGGGCCTCTTTTAAAGCAACAGCAGTGACCGTCATCAGAAAAGAATAATCTTTCAGTAACTTCCTTTTCGCCCTCGTACACCCATCTTGAAAAATTTTTTGACATTATCAATTTAAAAGTTTAAATTTCAATTGTTATAGAGATCAGTTGAAAATCCAATCAGGATTATTAAAACCTATCAAAATAGGCATTTCCATAATCTATCTGGAGGGTAAGTCATGGAGGTGGATATTCCAGGCTGGGGGAACCTAAATATCAAAACCATGGTTATCGATCTAAATGGTACATTAGCAACGGATGGGAAAGTTCCTATTGAAATCAAAGAAAAGATTAAAGCCCTCTCTCAGGGGATCAAGATTTTTATTTTGACGGCCGATACTCACGGATCTGCAGATGAAGCGATATCTGGAATGAATGTGGAGTTAGTCAAGATCCCTGGAGAAGGGAGTAAAGAAGGGAAGTTCAATTTTATCCAGAGTCTCGATCTTGAGAATACCGTCGCCATAGGAAATGGGAGCAATGATCAACTCATATTGAAAGAGGCTGCCCTTGGAATAGCGGTCTTGGGAGATGAAGGAATATCCCTCTCAGCCATGAAGTACGCAGATATCGTGGTCAAAGATATCCGTAGTGCTTTAGATCTTTTTTTAAAACCGAATCGACTCATCGCCACCTTACGGGAGTAAATACATTCCTTAAGAAATCTTCAGGAGGATATAGTTTTTAATCCCTCCTGGAGTTTGCACTGGAACCTCATCCTCTACTTCTTTTCCGATCAAAGCCCTACCCAGAGGAGAGGTGATTGAGATCTTTCCAGATGAGATATTTGATTCGTCTGGCCCAACGATCTGATAGGTGAATTTTCCTCCATTCTCAACATTCTGTAAGGTAACGATTGAACCAAAGCCAACTTTACCGTCCAAATCAGGGAGGTGATCCATGATCTCAGAGTTGGCTAACTTCTGCTCAATCTCCCGAATCTTTTTTTCAATAAAGGATTGTTGCTCTTTAGCCGCCACATACTCAGCATTTTCACTGAGATCCCCATGAGCCCGGGCTTCCTCAATGGCTTTGATGACCTGAGGCCGAATCACTTTCTTCAGATTTTCTAATTCTTTACATAGTTGATTGTAGCCGTTTCGTGTAATAGGGGTTCGCGCCATAGTAGCTCCTATGAAGAGAGGATATAACCAATTGAATAAGATATGTCAATTGAGCCCATTGAATCACCTCAAGAGAGGGTGTACCTAAAAAATTTTTTGAGAAATCAAGAAGTTTAGCGGTGACGAGGGTGGCGGTGATAATGATAATAAAAACCAAAACTTCCTCGCCAGTAGGGATATCCCCACCACCATGGGTCATAAATAATGTAGGGAGAGACCGAGTAATAATAGTAAGATGGAGGCCAGAGGAAGACCTGTCTACTTAAGACCACAGGATAGTGGTAGTCCATCTCACCGAGAGGTTTGATTTTTTCACCAGTAATTTCTCCGGCTACAGTGATCTTTCGGCCTCTCTCAAAGAGGTAAGGATCTAAATACTGATCAATGAGAGTTAAAAATCTTCCTTCTGAAAAAGAGGTCTCTTGGGGTTCGCCCCTCCATCCCAGGGGATTTTGAAAGACCTCAATCTGTGTGGTCCCATCCCTTTGATTGATGGTTTCGATGATCTCTCCTCCCCAAACCACCCATCTCCCTTTAAAGGTTTCTGGGTTATCTCGAACCTGGGAGAGGGAAATAGGAGGATGGGCCTTCGTCCTCAGATCCTTTGAGATGACATGGGCACATCCTGGAAGAGAGATGAAGAGAAATAAGATTAAAAATTTTGGAAATCTAAAATTCACTAAATTTAATTTTAAACCAATCAAAATTAAGATTCAATATCATAAGAAAAAAAAGAGGCCTGTCTTTTAAGGACAGGCCTCTTGTAAACTTCAATTATAATAGGAGAGGATTAAAGGTTGATGTTTGAATACTTTTTCCAGGGACGAGCGACTTGCTTGTTTTGCAAGAGTTCAAGGGCAGTGCAAACATATTTTCTCGTGTCATGAGGCATGATTACATCATCGGTATAACCCCGCTCTGCTGGTTGATAGGCATGTTCATATTTTGTTCGATACTCTGCAATAAGTGTTTTAGCTGTTTCCTTGGGATTAGGAGATGCTTTGATCTCCTTTGCAAAAATGACACTTGCCGCTGTCTCGGCTCCTACGATATTTACCTTAGCGGTAGGCCATGAGAAGACAAGGTCAGCCCCAATACTCTTATCAAGCATGGCATAATGAGCCCCTGCATAGGACTTTCCAATAATGACAGAGATCAGAGGTACTGTTGCCTCAGCCCAAGCAAAGAGGGTCTTTGCCCCGTGTCTAAGGATTCCTTTCCATTCGTGAGGTGAACCGATCCAGAAGGCAGGACAGTCTACAAAGGTAACCAAGGGGATATTGAAAAGATCGCAAAACCTGACAAACCTGGCTAATTTATCAGAAGCGTCACAATCCAAACCTCCCATAAGGACTTTGGGTTGATTTGCTACGATCCCCGCAACCATTCCATTGAAACGGGCAAAACCAACAATAAGATTGCGGGCAAAATATTTATGGATTT
>JBBIRT010000165.1:0-6410 GCA_037441725.1 Deltaproteobacteria bacterium
TTTACAACCTCTACTTAGTAGAAGGTTCCATGCACACCCGCTCGCCTATACCGTTCCTCTTGCAGCAGCCATTCGCTCAGTCGTTCGTCTTCCAGTCTTTGCTTGCAATCGGATCAATGATCCACATCTGGCTGAAAAGATTCTTGCTGATGGACATGCGGATATGATTGGAATGGTCAGGGCCCAGATCTGTGACCCCGAATTGGTGAATAAGACCCGGGAGGGAAGAACAGAAGATATTCGTTACTGTATTGCCTGTAATCAGGGTTGTATTGGAAGGGTGGGGATTGCAAACAAAAGAGTGGGATGCGTCCAAAACCCAGCCGTGGGTGAAGAAAAGGATTTCGGCATTGGGACGCTAAGGCCTGCGGAGGTTAAGAAACGAGTGATGGTGGTAGGGGGAGGACCAGCAGGGCTTGAAGCAGCAAGAGTCGCTTGTCTTAGAGGACATAGGGTCATTCTTTTTGAAAAACAGGCTGAGGTTGGGGGGCAAAATCTTATTGCCAGAAGGGGGGCTGGACGGCAGGAGATTGAAGGGGTTGTGCGATGGCTTTTAGCCCAAGTAGAAAAATTGAAGTTGGAAATGAGACTTGGGATAGAAGTGACTCCAGAGATAGTCTTTCAAGAAAATCCGGATGCAGTGGTCATAGCCACCGGATCTGTTCCGAGGGAAAATCCCTTTCCTGGCAACTATTCTTTTCCTCAGGTATGCCATGCCGAACATATTCTGAAAGGGGAAGTGGAACCTGGAGAAAGGGTCATCCTCATTGACACCGATGGTCATCACAAGGCCACCAGCACCGCAGAACTTCTTGCAGAGATGGGTAAAAAAGTCCATATCCTTACCCCTTCCCTTTTCATCGGAGGAAAGCTTGGCCCCCTTCAGGACCTCTTTTTAATGCGCCAAAGACTCCTCAAGAAGGGGGTGACTTTTACTCCTGACATTGCTGTTCTCGAAATCCAAGGAACCACCATTAAGGGGCTCAATGTTTATTCCAATGCCCTCATCGATTTTGAAGGATATGATACCGTGGTGTTGGTCACAGGAAATCGAGTTGAGGATGGTCTCTACTTTGCTTTGAAGGGGAAAGTGAAGGAGTTATATCGGATCGGGGATTGTGTGGCTCCCCGAAAAATCGATATGGCCATTCTTGAAGGCCACCGAGTCGGAAGGCTCCTTTAACCCATTTCCCTCATGGATTTAGAATCATGAAGAATGGATCAGGAAGATTGGAAACGTGATGGGGCAAGAGATTTTTATCATGATGGAGCAAAAAGAGGGGGTGATGGAGGAGCCCTCTTTCTCTCTCCTTTCAGAGGGGAAAGGATTGAGAGAAAGACTTGGAAGTTCTCATCTCCTCTCCGCCATTGTGATGGGTGATGGAATAAGGAATTTGGAGAGGGAACTGGGCTCCTGGGGGGCAGACCGGGTCTATTATTTTGAAAGCCCTCTTTTAAAAAGATATCAATCGGATTTTTACCTGAATTTGCTCTCAGGCTTAGTAGGGGAAAAGAGTCCGGACTTTTTTCTTTTCGGGGCCACCTCCCTTGGCAATGATCTGGCCCCCAGGCTTGCAGCACGGCTGAGGGTGGGATTAATCACTCATTGTGTGGATCTCTATGTGGATCAAAATCGAGTCGAAGTGATTAAAACCATTTCAGATCAATTTCTTCATCAAAAATTGGTTTTCCGCCATTCAGGTCTTAGGATCGTCACCTTTTCCCTGCACGCCTTGATGAGAGGAGACCAAGATTTTCAAAAAAGGGCTGAGGTGATTAAGATTTCTCCTAAAATAGAACCTGGTCAAGAAAGAGTCCGGTTTGTCAATTGGCTCAAAGCGGATCCTAAGACCATTGGTCTTGAAGAAGCAGACATCATTGTTTGTGGCGGTCGAGGGGTCGGGAAAAAGACTTTTGAAATGGTTCATCAATTGGCCGATGTCATCAACGGCTCCGTCGGTGGGACAAGGCCTGTCATTGATTGGGGGATCCTTCCTTATGAACGCCAAATCGGTCAGACAGGAGTGGAGGTTTCTCCCACCCTGTTAATGGCTCTCGGAATCTCAGGAGCGAATGAATTTACCGTAGGGATAGAAGGATCTAAAATGGTCATTGCGATCAATATGGATCGAAAGGCTCGGATCTTCAAATTTGCTGATCTGGGCATCATTGGTGATATTCATCAAGTCATCCCTTTGGTCATGGATCAGATCAAAAAAGTAAAAAAGGAAAGCTGAAACATGTTACCCCTCGGTGGAAAGATAATCCTTCTGATTCTTATCCTGATGACCCTCTTTTTTTTCAGCCGCAGGGCCTATTTTCTTATTCGGCTTCTTCAACAGGGAAAACCTGAAAACAGGTTCAACCATTGGGGGAAAAGACTGAAATACGTTCTGGTGCAGGTCTTTGGCGGGAGATGTACTCTTAAGAATGTTACCCGAGGAGACTATGCAGGGTTTGGACACCTACTTCTCTTCTATGGGTTTTCGCTCTTTCTTATCAGTTATCTCTTTCATATCGCTGAAGGGTTTTATGAGAAACTCTCCCCCTCCATTTTGGGTCATGGGTTTAATCATCTATTCTTCTTGTTCCTTGATATTGCAGGGCTGGTTGTGATCGCCGTGATCCTATGGGCGGCGGTCCGTAGATACTTAATTAGACCTAATCGACTGGACCCTACCCTCGAGGCAGGGATCATTCTTGTGGTAGTCTTTTCACTGATGTTGTTGCACTATCTCACGGAGGGTTTCAGAATCCTAATGGAGGGAAGACCTTTCGCGGAGTGGTCTTTTGTGGGGATTGCCCTTTCACATCTTTTTGAGGAATTGGGTCTTAAAGGGAGTAGCCGGAGCTTCTTCTTCTCCTTCTGGTGGCTTCACCTCATTGTGGTTTTTGGTTTTAGTATTTATGTCCTTTATTCCAAGCATCTTCACATCCTGGCTTCCTTTTTTAACCTTTTTTTCCATTCCCTCGAGCACAGGGGGGCATTGCCACCCATTTCAGAACTGGATAAGGCAAAGGGCTTAGGGGTCTCAAAGATCGAGGATTTTTCGTGGAAGAAACTTCTCGACCTTTATGCCTGCACGGAGTGCGGACGATGTACGGCAAACTGTCCAGCCAGCATCAGTGGAAAGCCTCTAAGACCCCGTGATCTCATCTATCATCTCAAGGCCCACTTGCTTACAAGTAAGGATGGGAGATTCCCTATCATTCCCCAAGTGGTGACTGAGGATGAACTCTGGGCCTGCACCACCTGTCATGCCTGTGTTGAGGTCTGCCCAGTAGATATAGAACATGTTGAAAGGATGATTGATTTTCGAAGACATTTAGTAATGAGCCAGGCAGACTTTCCATCTGAGGTCAAGTCCCTTTTCAGAAATCTTGAGATCTTTAGAGATACTCATGGCAAAGGCCCCTCTCTTAGAACAGAGTGGACCATCGGTCTTCCGATAAAGACTTTTAGGGAAAGCCAACAGTTTGAGATCCTATATTGGGTGGGTTGTGAAGGTTCGTTCCATGATCGAAATAAAGAGGTTTCAAAGGTGATCTTGAAGACGATTCAAGGGGCTGGAGTGAAGGTAGGGATTCTTGGAAAGGATGAAATGTGTTGCGGGGATCCCGCAAGAAGAATAGGCAATGAATATCTCTTCCGAGAACTTGTCCACCGCAATATCGGTATTCTAAATCACTATGGCGTAAAGAAAATCGTTACCTATTGTCCTCATTGCTATCATACCCTGAAAAACGAATACCCTTTATTTGGGGGTCAGTTTGAAGTAATCCATTACACCGTCTATATTAATGAACTTCTTCGGAACGGGAGGTTAAAGATCAGACGTCCTCTCGAAGGCCAGGTGGTCTTTCATGATCCCTGCTACCTTGGTAGGATAAATGGGATCTACGAGGCTCCAAGGGAGATCTTGAAATCGATCCCTGCATTGAATTTAAAAGAGATGCCCCTTTCCAAAGAAAGGAGTTTCTGTTGTGGAGCAGGAGGGGGGAGGATGTGGATGCACGAGTCCCAAGGTGAAAGGATCAATCAGATTCGCTCAAGAGAGGCGATCGAGACAAAGGCTGACTGGGTGGCCACCTCTTGCCCTTACTGCCTGACCATGATGGAGGATGGGGTGAGAGGTCAAGAAACGAAGGAGCAGGTGAACGTGCTGGATCTTTCAGAGATTCTCTATCGAGTGATTCTATGAATAGGTGAGTTATGGTTCGAGGATCCTCTAAGAAAATAAACAGTCAATTAAAATTTACAGGTTCATGAGTCATGAAGATCGCGGTTTGTATAAAGCAGATCCAGTATATTTATGCTCGAACGGGAAGAGATCCAAAAACCCATTTTATTGCAGAGGAAGATCGAATTAGGATGATCAATCCTTATGATGAGCTTGCGGTTGAGGAGGCCATTCGAATAAAAGAAAGATTGGGAGAGGGGGAAGTCATCCTGATCACCCTCGGCGATTTGATGGCTGAGAGGGCATTAAAACGATGTCTGGCCATGGGGGCAGATCGATTGATCCAGATCCACGATCCTTATTTTAAGAAGCTGGATCCCTGGACGACTTCTATGATTCTTGCAAAGGCGATAGAGAGGCTGACTCCTGATCTAATTTTTTGTGGAAAAGAGGCAGTGGATGATCATAATGGTCAGGTCGGGGCTTATCTTGCTGAATGGTTAGGATATCCCTATATTTCCTGTGTGGTTGGATTGGAATTACTCCCAAATAAAAAGGCAATGAGAGTGAGCCGAGCCTTGGGGAGAGGGGATAAGGAGATCTTAGAGTGTTTGATCCCTGCTCTTTTCTCCGTTGAGAAAGGGATCAATGAACCGAGGTATCCCACGTTGCCCAATCTGTTAAAAGCCTTTGAGCAAAAGATCGAATGCTGGGATGGAAAGACACTCGGACTTCAGATGGATGAGATTCAACCGATGACCGAAGTGGTTGAAATCCAATATCCGAGACCCCGGGTTAAAAGGATTTCTGCTCCTGATGGCCATCTGAATGGCTTTGAGAGGGTGTTAAATCTTTTGGCAGGAAGTAAGATGGAGAAGAAAGGTCGTCTTCTTGAAGGTTCCCCTGAGCAGATGGCAGCTGAGATTGTAAGGTTTCTTAGAGAAAATGGGATCATTAAAGATTAATGGTTAACCAAAGATGTTTCGAAACAAGATTCGTACCTTCTTCGTTTAAAGAGCTTCGAGGCCAGCTTCGACACCGATCGCCCATATCATTTAAATTATCGCCGTAATACAGGTTCACATACCATTTCCATGAGATTGGATTATCCCCTCTCACTTAAATTGCTCATCAATGGAGTTCGATACCGTTATCTTCAAACCACAGGAAAACCTGTCAAACCTCAGGCCATAAGCCTTGAAATCACCCAGAGATGCATCGCACGATGTGTCATGTGTAACATTTGGCGATCTCGAGAGACTGAGGAACTTTCTGTGGAGAATTGGATCAATCTACTCTCCTCCTCCTTTTTCTCAGACCTAAGAGAGCTGGACATCACAGGTGGAGAACCCTTCCTCAGAAATGATCTTCTTGAATTAATCGAGGGGATCTCAAGTTTGGGGGATCACCCTTGTCGAAAGCTTAAGTCTTTGGCTATTACAACCAATGGCTTTCTTACCCAACGAGTCCTGGAGGGAACGGAAAAGATTTTGGAGAAACTCACTCCAAAAGGGATTCAGCTCATCCTGGCTCTTGCTATGGATGGGATTGGAGAGATTCATGATCATATCAGAAATTATAAAGATGCCTGGAAGAAGGTGAATGAAACGATTCAGGGTTTAAGACAATTTAGGGAGAGCTCCAAGAGTCTTATCCTTGGACTGAAGACAACCGTCCTTCCACAGAATATCGATCAATTAGAGAAAATTAGTGCCTATGCAGAAGAGAATGGATTATTTACCATCATCTCTCCCTGTATCATCACAGAAAATCGCTACCTCAATGTCGATCGAAAGCAAGCCCTGACCTTTTCAGAAGATGATCTTAAGGGGATGATCCACTTTTATGAAAGGAGTCATTTTCAATGGGATTTTCACAGGAGGAAACTCCTCCAGTACCTAATGACAGGTGTGATGAAGAAACCCTGTTCTGCTGGATTCAATTATTTTTTCATCAGGAGCAATGGAGAGGTCTATCCCTGTCCATTAATCAAATGGAAACTTGGCAATGTTCGAGAAGTAGGGATAGAGGCTCTCTTAAACTCAAAAGCCGCCTCCTCATTTCGAAAGGGAGTGGGGAAGTTTAAAGAATGCCGGACCTGCACTGAACCAGGATTGGAACGATATGCCCTTCCTTTTGAGGGATTGACTTATCTCTCCCTGAGGATAAAAATGGGGAAAAGGGAATTTTTAAAACTCCATCAACATATGGGTTTGGATAAATATTTTT
>JBBIRT010000166.1:0-6407 GCA_037441725.1 Deltaproteobacteria bacterium
GGTCATATCCATGATTCCAATAATTTGGCCTTTCCTGTCGATAAAGGCGATACTTAAAGGGATAAGGGTATCCTTCATCCAAAACCCATGATAGTCCTCCGTCTCAAAGATGAAAAGCATTCCTTCGTCTCTTCCCAAATATCTCCTGCCCATTAACCCTCGGGACCTTTCCTCAGGGGGCCTGGCCCCCTCCACCCATATCTCGTTGTGACGGATAAAGAGAGGAATTTTTTGAATGTCTTGGGAAAATGGAGTATGCGGCCAGAGGAGAATCAAAACGATCAGGATTCCCTTAATCCTTCGGCCCAACCTGCTCTCCGCTCTTATCCTCCCATCCCCTCTTTTCAAGCTGATCGACAAGATTTCGGATTTCATCCTTGATCTTCCCAGTATTCCATTGGATGAATAAGACCCAGAGTGGAAGGAGAAGCCAAATGATAAGTAGGATCCCCAAAAAGACAACAATCGCAATGGCCACCCCAAAAGGAAGCTCTTTAAAAATCTGTTCAATATACCATTCCATGTCCATGGGTCATCTCCCATTTTATAGCTACTATAAAGTTGGTCATTTTGATTTTGAACCCCATTAGGACTTCTGGATCAAAATTATGAATTCCTCTTATTTGGAAGCTTCCCCACCTAATCGTCTTTTCAGCTTATCATTCACTTTTAAAATTTGATCCACGTCTGAGCCGGTCAATTCCCATGAGTAACTATCCTTGCTATCTTTTTTCAATTTGATTTTAACCTCTGGAGGAAGGGGACCTTCCCTCTCAACCTCCTCCCTTTCCACAATAACCTTCGGAAGAGATTGATCCTCCTTCTTTTCCATTGGAGGCGATTTTGTTTCACAGGCAATGACGGAAAATAGGAGTCCAAAAAAGATGATCCATCTTATCCGCACCTTCTCCCTCCTTTTGTTCCTCCAGAAATTTCAATCCTCCCTGAGGTACAACCGGCATCCCTTTAAAAATTCTTCCTTGGTGTGAGCATCCTTTGGATAGGAATAGGTCCTAAACTGGACCCCGATACCCTTGGGGAGATAATGTCCTTGGGTCAATTTCACCTGAACCCTCTCCCCGATCTCCTTTGCCATCTTCTTATCCGTAAACGAAAAGATATAGATGACCCTGTTTTTAAAAGGGATGATGGTGTCAACAGAACGGACCATTTTTTGGAGGGCATACATAATTCCCTCCCATGATTCATGACCGAGGGTAGATTCCCGTTTGGTCCTTGAATCCCAGAACTCCACCCGAATCATGGAAAATGGACTCTTATCCTTCATGGCCTCTTCAAATAAGGGGTCTAAGATAAGGTTAAAGATGTTCTCTATTCCAAATAGGGGGAGATGAAAGGTAAAAGAGGCGCCACTTCCAAATTTGCTCTCAGCATAGATGGAGCCATGATGGGCTTCTATAATCTCTTTCGTGATAGCCAATCCTAACCCTGTGCCGGTCCCCTGGCCAGTCTGCCCTCTCCCCCCTTGATAAAAACGATCAAAAACCTTTGGCAAATCCTCTGGAGAGATGCCCACCCCTGTATCAGCGACCACAATCTTTAAATGATCCCTCTTATCAGTGAGTCCCCTCGAATTAATGGTAATCTTTCCACCTGCAGGAGTAAACTTAATTCCATTGCTGATCAAATTAATGAAGACCTCAACCATTCGGTGACGATCGATCAATACGAGGGGAGTTTCTGGATCAAGTCGATTCTCAATGGAGATTCCTTTCTCCTCCAACTGTTGGGAAAACGTCATTACCGCATCCTCCACCACCTCGGTCAGACGGGTGGGTTCAAATCGAAGCTTTAATCCCTTTCCTGATTCAATTCTTGAGAAGTCAAGGAGGGTTTCAATCAAATTCGTCAGCCGATTAATATTCTTGTTGGCAATGCTGAGATATTCTTTTTGATCCTCTGTGAGGGTCCCAGCATGCCCCTCAAGCATGAGGGAGATAAACTCTTTGATCACTGTGAGGGGGGTTCGAAGTTCGTGGGAAACACTGGAGATGAAGGTGGATTTTAATTGGTCGAGGCGTTTTAATTCCTCATTCAACTTTACCAATTCCGTTGATTTCTGGGTGAGATCTAAGATAAGATTCTTTTCGCGGATCACCCGACTTAATTTTGCCTTCATCTCATCGACTGTAAAAGGTTTGGTGATGTAATCCATCGCCCCTGCATTGACTACATCATGATAAGAATAAGAAGCCTCGTGAGCGGTCATACAGATGATTTGAACCTCAGGATATTGACTCCGAACCTTTCTCATCAAATCAAATCCGTCCATCTCTGGCATCTTAAGATCTGTCACCATAATACTAAAAGGCTCTTTCCTTAAGAGCTCCAATGCCTCTTGACCACTTCCCGCGGTCACCACCTCATGTCCGAGGAAATCGATCATTTTGGAGACAGTCTGTCGGACTTCCATCTCGTCATCGACCAATAAAATCCTTTCTTTTTCCATGATATAAATCCTCTTAAAAACTATCCTTTATCTATTATAGTAAAAAGGATATTCCTTTTCCATTCCATTTTCAACTCCTTTGTAATGCATCCTACCTTTAAGGAATTGGAACTGGGGGGAAGAAAATTTTATGGGGGAGAAAGGAGGGGAGCAGAACTTTCCAATCCTTTCTTCCATGCAAAAAAGAATTCCCAGAATTTGCCAGATCTCCCAGGAGGAAGATTGAGAAAATGGACTCCAACGGGGATGACCTCCTCAGAGAGGTGTGGATTCATCTCTCTGATTTCTTTATAAAAAAGCCCAATGGCTTGAGCGACCTCCATGATGGGTAGGGGTTGAGGCAATTCTATTTGAACTCTCTCTACCCTTAAAGGGTCATAAAGATCCTTCTCTTCTAAATGGTATCCATACCTTCCTGGGTCGGAAAGGATAATCTTGGCCACTGCGATTTTATAGACGTATCGCTCCGTCTCCAATGGAAGATCAAGATAAAAATAATTCTCCGTCTTTTGAAGTTCAATCTCCTTTCTAACTCGATTTTCTCCTGCATTATAGGCAGCCATCGAAAGGGTCCAGCTCTTAAATTCCTCATAAAGGGTTTTTAAATAGGAAAGGGCTCCCTCTGTGGCTTTAAAAAAATCGAACCTCTCATCAAGACTGCGATTTTTCCTCATTCCGTATTTCTCACCTGTTGAGGGAATAAATTGCCAGATGCCCGCCGCTCCAGACGAAGAGACGGCTTCAGGTCTGAGGGCACTTTCCGTGATGGTCACATACTTTAAATCATCAGGGAGTCCCATTTCCCGAAGCCTTGCCTCAATATAGGGAAAATACCTCTTAGACCGCTTCATCCAAAAGAGGACAGTGGCTTCATTGGATAAGGCCAAAAGAAATTCCCTCTCCAAATTTTCCAAAACATTTCGATCCTCCAATGGAAATCGCTCACCGCAGAGTGTGACTTCTTTAGGAAGTTTATATGTGGTGAGGGAAGGGCGAAGGGTCTTGATCGATTCCTCCAAGCTCTCTAATCTTTTCAGCAGGATCTCATACCTTGTATCCTCATTTTGTATGGCCTCCCCAGACCCGGCAATCCTCTCATTCCCCATTTGGATGGATTGGGCCGTTACACAATTTATACTTAAGACTCCGAAGAAAAAGATAGACAGGAAGGTCCTGATCATAGCCTTACCTCCAATCTGACTTCACACCAATCTTTGTCCTGACCTCATCCATGACCTCTATGGCGATGGCCTTGCACTGGGCCGCACCTGATTTCAATAGATCAATCATGTAGGAGGGATTCTGGTTGATCTCCCTCACCCGACGCTGGATGGGGCTGATCTCCTCGATCATATTCTTGAAAAGAATCTCTTTGCATTCAATACACCCAAACCCTGCTGTTCGGCAAAGATGATCCACCGAGGTAATTTGATCGGGTTTTGAAAAAGCCTGGTGCATGGTAAAAATATTGCAGTGTTCCGGATGACCAGGATCATTTCGACGCTGTCGATGCTCACAAGTAGCTGCGGTCTTCAACTTTCCCCAGATGGATTCAGGGGGCTCCAAAAGCCCGATGGTGTTATTCAACGATTTGGACATCTTTGATTGTCCATCCGTCCCCAGGATTCGGGGGGCATTTGAAAGAAGGACCTGAGGCTCAGGAAAGGTGTTCCCAAAACGGGCATTAAATTTTCTGGCGACCTCTCTGGAAAACTCCACGTGTTGGATCTGATCTTCTCCAACTGGCACAAAGCCTGCTTTATAAATGAGGATATCTGCCGCCTGAAGCACAGGATAATCCAAGAGTCCTACATTGACATTGTGCCGATGTTGTCTTCCCTTTTCTTTAAATTGAGTCATCCTCTCCAATTCACCCACGGGGGTAACACAATTGAAGATCCATGCTAACTCAGTATGTTCAGGCACATGGGATTGAATAAAGAGTTTGCATCGATCAGGGGTTAATCCACAGGCTACAAGGATGGTTGCCGTCTCAAGGATCCTCTCCTGGAAGAGAGAGACTTCATAATCAATGGTGATGGCATGATAATCCACCACACAATAGATGCAATCGTAGCGGTCAACCAATTGTACCCAATTTCGGATTGCCCCTACATAATTCCCAATATGGATCTCCCCTGAGGGTTGAATACCACTGAAAATCCGATCCATCTTCTTCCACCTCACCCTTTCTATTCAAATAAAAAGACCATGGATTGAGATTACCCACAGCCTCTTCTTTCACTCCTTTACGAATTTACCCTCCTCAATAAACTCACAGAGCATCTTGGCCGTCTTCTCAACGATCGATCGACACCTTTCTAATCCCCCTGAGGCTAGCCATTTCTTTCTTTCTTCTTCCTGATCTAAGCGAAAACCAGTAAGATGAAAGCAGAGATGACTTCCAAATTCCTTCTCAAATCGATCCCAAAACTCTTGACACTTCTCATAAACCCTTGCAATGGTCTCTTTGTCCTCAGCATGGGTTCTCCCCATCTTCATTCCAATGGCCATGACTGAACCTGTAAAGGCACCACAGAGTGATCCCTTTCGACCAATTCCGCCTCCAAACCCTGTAGCCAATTGGGGGATAAGAGAGTCCTGGATCCCAAAATATTCCTTGAAACTCAAGGAGATGGATTCTGCTCAATTGAATCCCTCTTCCATAAGATGCCTGGCTCTCTCTCCAACCTTTCTCCCATCCTCTTGTCTTTTCATTTCTTCTCCTCACTCCCTTTTTTCGAAATATAACAAATTTAGCATTTCTAAATCGAAAAAACCATATCTTTCATTGAAGGTCAAAAGGAAATTGGTTATATGATTTCTATGATGGAAATCTGGAGGCTCTTAGATACAGGGGTCCGTTCTGCCGCGGAAAATATGGCCCTCGACGAAACCCTCTTAGAATTAAAAGCCGAAGGAAAGATTCCTCCAACCCTGCGATTCCTTCAATTCCTGAAACCCACAGTCCTGGTGGGACATCATCAATCGGTCGAAGAGGAGGTGAGACTCCCATACTGCCAGGATCAAGGGATTGAAATCAATCGTAGACTCACAGGAGGGGGAGCTCTCTATTGGGGGAAAAAAGAATTAGGCTGGGAGATTGTGATTGATAAGAAAAACCCAAAAATTCCTTCAACGATAGAAGGCCTCTATCGGATAATGGGTGAGGCTGTGGCCTCAGGTCTTCAACGCCTTGGAGTCAGAGCCTGTTTTCGACCTAAGAACGATATTGAGATCCAAGGCCGAAAAATCTCAGGAACCGGGGGAACCGAATTCTCAGGGGCAGTCCTGTTTCAAGGGACCTTGCTGGTTGACTTCGATGTGGATGAAATGCTGAGGGCCCTTAGAATCCCGACAGAAAAACTCCAAGATAAAGAGATTGAATCGGTTAAAGAAAGAGTCACCTGTCTGAATTGGGAACTTGGACGAACTCCATCGATCCAAACGATCAAAGCCTCCCTCATAAAAGGCTTTGAAGAAAGCTTTAGTATTAGATTTGAGAACCAATCCTTGACATGGGAAGAAGAAAATTTATTAAAAAAGAAGCTCCCTTATTTCTCTTCTCATGACTATATCTTTAAAATCAGGAATGCCTTACCCAGAAGAAGAACCTTAGGTTCCCTTTTAAAAACTCCAGGAGGATTGATTCGAATTTCAATGGTCATTGATCATCAGACTCAGAGAATTGCCCAAATCCTGATCACAGGTGATTTCTTTGCCTATCCGAAGAGAGTGATCTTTGATCTTGAAAGTCTCCTCAAGAACTCCAAGGCCACCCTTCCAAAGATCGAAGAAATCATCCGATCCTTCTTCACAGAAAAAAGACCCCAAATCTTAGGGATCAAAGAGGATCACCTTATCCAAGCGATCGAAGAGGCCCTCCATAAAATCTCCCTCCTCCCCCAAGGATTTACTGAGGAAGAAACCCATCACC